>JAITPS010000241.1 GCA_031289325.1 Candidatus Methanovirga meridionalis | reverse complement strand
TTAATCAATTAAAGAAACTATTTTAAGAGCATCAAAAAGTTGAGTCCTGAAATTTTTAGAAATATGTCAAATTCAGATAATAATATTTTATTTCAAATTTTTACTCAATGTATTATGGTTAAAAAATAATATTAATAGGTTTTGAAAAACCAGAACTAAATAAAAAAAGACTTGGTGAAGTTGTAGATTTGTTTACAAACATTAAAATGTCTGATCATGGAGATCAAAAAGATATTTTAGGTAGAACTTATGAATACTGTCTTTCTAAATTTGCAGGAGAAGAAAGTAAAAATGCATGAGAATTTTATACACCATCAAGTGTAGTTAAAACTCTTGTTGAAATAATACAACCATATAATGGTAGAGTTTACGATCCATGCTGTGGTAGTGGAGGTATGTTTGTCCAATCAAAGAATTTCATTGAAAATCATCAAGGAAACATTGATAATATTTCTGTTTATGGGCAAGACTCCAATCCAACAACTTGGAAAATGGCTAAAATGAATTTAGCTATTAGGGGGATTGAATCAAATTTAGGAAAGCATGATGCCGATACCTTTGCAAATGATCTTCACCCCAACCTTAAAGCTGATTTTATACTTGCAAATCCACCTTTCAATTTAAAAAATTGGGGGTAAGAATACTTAATTGATGATGTAAGATGGAAATATGGAATACCACCAAAAAGTAATGCAAACTATGCATGGATTCAACATATGATATATCATTTAGCTCCAAATGGTAAATTAGGTTTAGTTTTAGCTAATGGGCCACTTTCATCAGCAACAAGTGGAGAAGGGAAAATAAGAGAAAATATAATTAAAGATGATTTAATAGAAGGAATTGTAGCTTTACCAACCCAACTTTTCTATACAACTAAAATTTCAGCATGTTTATGGATAATAAATAGAAATAAAAAACAAAAAGGAAAAACCTTATTTATAGATGCAAGAGAAATGGGAGCAATAGTTTCAAGAAAACTAATGGAACTAAGTGAAGAAGAGATAAAAACAATAGGAAAAGCTTTCAAAGACTTTAATGAAGACAATTTAAAAGAAGAAAAAGGATTTTCTGCAATAGCAACAACACAAGAAATAGCTAAACATACCTACATCCTAACACCAGACAGATATGTAGGATTTAAAGATCCTGAAGACGATGGTATTCCTTTTGAAGAGAAAATGAAAACATTGACTAAAGAGTTAGATGAACTATTTAAAAAATCTAATGAACTTGAAAAAGATATTAGGAAGAGTTTAGGTGAGATTGGATTTGGATTTTAATAAATAAATTACAAATGATTAAATGGAAGAAAAAATAAATAAATCTAAGATGATTAAATGGAAGAAAAATTAGACATTAAATCCTTAAAAAAGGCATACGATGCATACGAGAATGCCCTGAATTTAGCCCTGAATTTGGAATCAAACCCGTTAGAACTATTTTACATTGAAGAAACAGCCCGTACTTCGCTTATACATCATTTTGAAACACTTTATGAACTATCATGGAAAACAATGAAGAGATATATAGAAATAGATGAAGGACATGAAGATAATCTAACAAGAAGAGGATTATTCAGACAAGCTGGTGAAAGAGGACTTATAGATGATTTTCATAAATGGATGGAGTTTCATAAATCAAGGAATTTAACATCCCATACTTATGATGAAAAAATTGCAGAAAAAGTTTATATTACAGCAAAAGAATTTGATAAATATGTAAAAAATTTCATTTTAATATTAGAAAAACAAATTAAAGAACTTTAGTATGGAGAAAAGCCATGATTCAAGTATTAAATGAAGAAATGGAAATTATCTTAAAGATAATTAAAAAACATGCCCAAGAGTGCGAAGTTTTAGTATTTGGATCAAGATTAAAAGGCGATAATAGAAAATTTTCTGATTTAGACCTTGCTTTCATCTGCAAAGAAGGATTAGAATTAAAAAAAAGAATAAAATTAGATATTGAATTTGAAGAATCAGATTTACCCTACAGAGTAGATGTTGTAGATTACAACAGAGCCTCAAAAGAATTCCAAAAGATAATCAATACCAACAATAAAAAGATTTATGGGTGATGAGATGAAATATAATTTTAAAAAAACAATTTTTGGTAATATTCCTATAAATTGGGAAATTATTGATTTTAAAGATGTTTTAATCGATAGAACTGAAAAATCTAATGATACTAATATAAACATGTATTCAGTCACAAATAAAGGGATTATTCCAAGAGCTGACAAATTTAATAAAAAATTAGCCGATTCAGCTTCTAAATTTAAGCTGATCTATAAAAATGATTTAGTTTTTGGAATGAGTCGCGAAATTTTAAATTGGGGAATAATGAAAGAGGATGTTGGAGGTGTTAGTTCAGCATATAAAGTTTTTAAGATTGATAATAGCATTAATCCAATGTATGTGGAATTATTTATTAAACATTGGATAATATATTTTATGGATATTATCAAACCAGCATCTCGTGAAGGACAAAGTATTGATAAAAGCATGTTATTCAAAAAATCAATGTATGTTATCCCTAAATCTCATCAAGATAAAATATTATATGTTTTAAATAAAATTAATGAAAAAATTGAAAATAATAAAAAGATAAATAAAAATTTACATAATCGGTTTGATAAAGTTCTTAATAAATAACTCTTTTAAAAATAGATATTATTAAAAAATATTGATTTAAAATAAATTTATATTATTTAAAATTTAAAATTATATATTTTCATAAAATAATATTTAAAATTATATATTTTCACAAAATAATATTTAAAATTAAATAATTTAATAAAATAATATTTAAAATTATATATTTTCATAAAATAATATTTAAAATTATATATTTTCATAAAATAATGTTTAAAATTAAATAATTTAATAAAAAAATTATCATTTCAAAATTTAAGAACTTTTCCATAACTACTATAATTAAAATTTGTTTATATTAATTAAAATTTGTTTATATTAATTAAAATTTGTTTATATTAATTAAAATTTAAAATCTTATTTATGTGATTTTGAAGGTATTAGTGTTAACATTAATTTTTTTAAGGCTTTTTCAGTGTACTTATTTTTTGAGAAGATTTTGAAGGTATTAGTGTTAACATTAATGGCAATAATATAAAAATCATTGTTATAATAAAATTTATTATTAGTTTAGTTGATGATGTATTAAATGTGTTTATTACTTCATTAATCCATATAAATATTAATAATATTGGTAATATATATTTTATAAGCACCTTCCACCACCTACCAATTTTTAGCTTTGAATTTTTATTTAATACAATTAATAGTTTATCAATTCCATAAAACCATGAAAATATAATTGATTCTAAAATAGTTATTAAGAAGAGTCCTACCTCATTTAAAATTTTATCGAATATTGTTAATAAATAGCTACCAGCACCTGTTGTAAATATCATGGTTAACAATGCTCCAACAATACACATGTAAGTTACTACTTTTTTTCTTTTCACATTAAACTTTTCTTCCATTGCTTTTGTTATTGGTTCAAAAAAGGAAATAGCCGAGGTTATTCCTGCAAAAAAGATACATAAAAAGAATAATGGTCCTATTAAATAAGCAACTGGACCCATAATATTTAAAATCATTGGAAAAACAATGAATGTTAGTCCTGTACCTTGAGTTACAAGATCATTAATGTTAATTCCTGTTGTTGTAGACATGAAACCTAAGATTGAAAATATTCCTATTGCTGTAAATAGTTCAAATCCGCAGTTTACAGAAGTAACAATAAATGAAGATTTAATAAGATTTGTTTTTTTAGGTAAATAACTTGCATAGGTAATTAAAATGCCTTCTCCAATACTTAATGAAAAAAATATTTGTGATATTGCTGCAATCCATATATGTGTACTATAAATTTCATTAAAGTTTGGATTAAATAACTTGATTAGTCCAAATGATGCCCCTTTTAGTGTAAGTGAATAAAAAACAATAATTCCCATTATTAGAAAAATCAAGGGGATCATGATTTTATTTACTTTTCCAATACCTGCATTAATGTCTTTATGAGATATAAACCAAACTATGAACCACACAATTAAAATAGCAAATAGACAGGGGAAAGCAATGTATGTTAATCCTGTAAGTGAATCTGTTGATTGTAGTACTGTTTGTAAGAAGAAGTGGTCAGTATTAGTTCCCCACCCTTTAAAAAAACTAAGTGCAAAGTATATTATGTCCCATCCAATCACACAAGCATAGTAGGTTAGTACTAAAAATGGAATAATTGCAATGAACCAACCAACTATTTCAAACTTATTTTTAATTGATTTGAATATTTGAGGAACCGAACTATTGAATTTAACTCCAATACTATACTCTAAAAACATGAAAGGAATAGCTACAAGAAATATGGATATTACATAAACAAATATGAAAGTTCCTCCACCATTTGAATAAACTATATACGGATATCTCCATATATTGCCTAAACCAACAGCTGAACCTATCATTGATAGTAAAAATGTTAAATAACTATCCCATTGAGTATTATTACTCATTTTTCTATCATCATCATCTGGAATTTCATCCATTAAAACACCAATATTGAATTTATAATCATGAAAATTAATTTAATATTTAGAGTACATGCAACAATTATTTTTTAATATAGTATCTTTGATAAAGTTCTTGATAAATAATTTTTTTAAGAATAAATATAATTAAAATATATTTATTTAAAATTATTTATATTATTTAAAATTTAAAATTATAGATTTTTATAAATTAATATTTAAAATTAAATAATTTAATAAAAAAACTTATCATTTTAAAAGGCACTGTAAAAAGAGGATGGATTTTTGCGAATGAAAAATAAAAAAATAGACTAAAAATTCGATGATAGGTATATGTGTTAAATTTTTTCTACCTAAAAACTAAATTTCGGATTTTAAATTTCCATGCTAATTTTGCACTGCCATCAAACCAACTATAATATAAACAAATTTTAATTAATACTTTTTAATAATATAAATAATGGAAAAAATGTTTGTAACTAATCATTTATTTTAAATATCTTGTTTTTAAAAATTTCAAATTAATATTGAATTAATTTTTTAAATAATAATTCTTATTTCTTCATTGTTGAAAATTTATTTTCAATAATATGATATTTGAAAATAATAATTAATTAAAAACATTTTTACATCACTATAAAACTATGCTTGAGAATTTACATAATCCTTTATTCTTTTGGATAGTGTTGATCCTATTCCTTCTATTTTCTCGAAATCTTTTTCAGTGTATGGTTTAAGATCATTTCCAAATGTTTTAATGAGTGATCTTGCTTTTTTTCTTCCTAAGTGTTTTATGCCAATTATTAATGGGATTAAATCTTCTTTTATTCCATAGTAAAGCCGTGCTGAGAGAATATCTAATTGTTGTGAATAGCTATAATGCCCATTTATCTCTAAAATATCTTTAAAGAATTTAATTAGTATGGATGCTTCGTAAGCTGAACGTCTTGTTGAAGCAGAATAAACATGATAAGCATTTTCTATTTCAAACTCATTTTTTTCATTGATCCATTCGATTAATGAAACCGTCGTTGCTTCAGGATTTCCAATATTCGTGGTAAATAAACCAGCACTCGATAGTTTTTCTCTAACAGGATCTTTTGATCTTCTCCCTTTAAATGAAATTAATGGTAAATCAGGAGCTGATGAAAGAGCATATATAACAGAATTTAAATCTAAATTTTCTATAGTGTTTCCATATTCCTTTAGTTTAACAGCTGTTTCAACTTTATAATTAGATTTAGCTATTAAATCACCGAATTTAGTAACTTTTAATCCTTCTGGAGTTGGTTGGATAATTCCATTTACAATTAAAAATTCTATAGCATTTTCTATTTCATATTTTAAACTAATATCTGCAAATTCTTTCATGTATGGATCGTTCATCATTTGATATCCATAGAATGTTTTATTAAAGAAATCTTGAATTTCATCAATATTTTTAGAAAGGTTGGATGCTATCTGAGCTATAATTTGTCTTAAAACAGCATCCTTATTTTCAATTAATTTTGAGGTTGTATCCTCTATATCCCCATTAATATATCTGTCTTGAAGTTCCTGTGCTTCATCTAATGATTTAGCTATTAAATAAGAGTAACCTACATCATCATACAATGGTCTTCCAGCCCTTCCAGACATTTGCTCATAATCAAAAACAGGAATAGATTGTAATCCTTGTGCAGTCCATCTTGTATAATCTCTGATTACCACTGATCTTGAAGGTAAGTTAACTCCATACATTAAACTTGGAGTTGCTGATATCATTAAAATGTTACCCTTTCTAAATTCCTCTTCAATAATCTCTTTTTGTTCATTAAAAATCCCAGCATGATGAAATGCAGTTCCATTTTTACAACACTCTCCTAATCTTAAACATGTTGAGGTTGGATTTGAACCTTTAGCTTTAGGAACATCTAAAATCTTATTAGAAACCTCTTTAAATCTCTTCATTTCTTTATCATCTAATTTTTTACTTATTTTTTTCCCAACATATTCTGCTAATGATTCAGTGAATCTTCTTGTAGATACAAAGCTCAATAGCTGTGAATTTTCATTAATACTTTTTTCAGTAATTTTAACTACAACATCATTTTTATTTTGACTATCAAACATTTCTGTATTTAAAACTTCCTTATTTAATGGAACTGGCCTATAATCATTTTCAACAACTTTAGCATTTAACCAATTCTTAATTTCTTCAATGTTATTTAATGTTGCTGATAGAGCTATAATTTTAATAGATGGATTAATAATTTTAGCTCTTGTAATTGCACATTCTAATGTTGGCCCTCTTGTAAACTCACCTATCATATGAAATTCATCAATTATAAGAGTATCAATCTCTTTCAAACTATCCCATGAAAAACGTGTTAAACTATCAAAAGATTCAAAAACCATAACCGATAGGTCACTTGACGATGGGTGTTTACCAACTTTAATGTTATGTTTTTCAAATTTCCTAAATTCTGTTATTTTTTCATTTTGAATTGAGATTAAAGGAGCCATATAAACAGCTTTACCTCCTTTAAATATTGATTGTAAAGCAGCCATGACACCTATTATTGTTTTTCCACTTGCAGTAGGAATAGCTATTATGTAATTAGAATCATCTTCTAAATATCCAGAATTAAGAACCGTTTTCTGTCCAGGGTTTAATTGTTTAATATAGGGATATGCATCTTTTATAACTTCCCTTATTTTTTTTGGTATATTATCCATTTAAATCCTCATAATAGTATTATTTTTGCTTAACATTTATCTTAGTTAAACCATTACTAAAAATTCATCCATTATTCTTTTATTTTACTTAAAACTGAAATATCAGTAATTCTTGTATTAGGATATTGACCATCATCATCTTTTTCAACAGCTTTAACCATATCCCATATAGTTAAAAGTCCTGTGGTTACTCCGTTAAGTGCTTCCATCTCTACACCAGTTTGTCCAATAGTTTTAACTTCAACAATAATAGCTATTTCAGTTTTTTGCATCTGAAAATCTACTGTTACCCCTGTAATTTGTAATGGATGAGCTAATGGAATTATATTTGAAGTGTTTTTAACACTATGAATTGTAGCAATTTGTGCAGTTGTTAAAACATTTCCTTTTTTAATATCATGATTTTTAATCATAGCTATTGTCTCTTCATCCAAGATTATTTTTCCGTATGCCTTTGCTATTCTTTTTTGAAGTGGTTTATCACCAACTTCAACCATCTGAATCCCATCACCTTTTAAATGAGTTAATTTTTTTTCTCCCATGATCTCATCTTAAGTTAAATTTATTTAAGTCCATATAATAGTTTAATCTTATCTGAAGTATATAATTGATTTTTATAAATTAATATTTAAAATTTAATATAGTGGTTTTGATTAATATAGTGGTTTTGATAAAGTTCTTGATAAATAATTTTTTTAAGAATAAATATAATTAAAAAATATTGATTTAAAATTATTTATATTAATTAAAATAAGTTTATATTATTTAAAATTTGAAATTACAGATTTTTATAAAGTGATATTTAAAATTAAATAATTTAATAAAAAAATTTTCATTTTAAAATGTAAGAATTTTTCTATAAGAACTATATTAAGATTTATTTTTTACTATAAAAATTTCATTGAATATTCTTTTTAATTTATCATTTAAATCCATGCTATTCTTTTCATGGGGGATTTTATAGTATTCTAATATTTTATCAAATTTTTTATATCCTTCATTTTCTCTTAATTCAATCCATTGTATGCTATTTTCATCAAATTGTTTTTTATTCATTTCTGATAAAGCATCTGCCACAAATACTTCAGTTTTCCTTGCATGGATCACATCTGCTGATTCTGGATTGCCTTTTCCCATTAATTTTATTTCACATCTATGTTCATGTTTATTATTGTCAATTAAATAAAAATCAACTTCTCTAAGAGATTTTAAACCAACTAAAGAATAAAATTCCTTAGGAACAGAAAATAGTTCACATAAAACAATCATTAATGGTTTTTCTACATTTTTACCTATTTGACTCCATGCTCCGCCACGAAAACCAGCTCTTCTTACAGCTAATGAATTTATAATAATCAAACTTTCATTAATATCTAATTCTACACTAACTTCTTTAAATTTAATAGTTAAACTAATATTAATATCTCCACCATATTTAATTAACTTATCTATGGTAGTATAAAGTTCTGAATAATGTTTTAGTGAAGCAGATAAAACAATTTCTTTAGTTGCTGAGTTATAAGTATTTGTTATAGTTTTCAGATTTAATCCAGCATTATAAGCTATTTCCTCTTTATCAAGATTTTCATTTAAGAATTCTTTTTTATACCATTCTGAGGTAATACTTTCATTTTCAAGTTTAGCATTAACAATTTTTTTAAAAAATTCGATCACATAATCTAAAAATTTTGCATCGATATATGTTTGAATTAAAGGTCTATGATTTTCATTATTTAATAATTTAATTATTATTCCTTTTGTCTGTTCAGTTATAGGTATTTTATTTGTAATCACTGAATTTCTCCCTTAAATTGTGTTAAATTTATGAATTTTGGTTTTTTTATCTTATCTAAAGGTAATTCTACTAATTTTTCTTTGATTCTGTTAAAATACTTTTCTTGAATTTCGCTTAAAAAGAAATATCTTCCTAACTTTAAAGCAGATTTAGCTAAAGTACCAGAACCTGAAAAAGGATCAAAAACTAAATCTTTCTTATATGAATAATATTTAATCACTTTATCGCATAAATCTTCAGGAAAAACTGCTGGATGAATATCATCGTGATCAGGATTTATTTTCCATACATTAGTATGATCATATTCTCCTAAAACTTTGCTGGATTCAACAACTTCTTCGTCATATTGTTTTATATTCCAATCAATTAATTTTCCAGTATTTTTTCTATAAACCATTAAATATTCAGTTACAATATTTGGTTTATATGCTAACGGTTTGCGATGCTGAATAAAACCCCCAATTCTATTTTTTGCAGATCCTTCAGGTTTTAACCATATAATATCATCCACAAATTCCCATCCCATAGCCACCAATCTTGTGTGAATATCAAATGGAATAGCATATCGTTTACTTGAATATTTTCTACCAGTTCGAGGCACAATAACAGGAGAAGTGTTTAATATAAAAAAACGACCTTCTTTTGTTACTCTATATAACTCTTTAAAAACTTCAGAAAGAAATTCTAAATATTCATTATAACTTTTATAAATAGAATAATCTCTTGCATTATAATATGGTGGAGATGTGAAAGATAAATGCATACTATCTTCGGGAATTAATTTTAATACTTCTCTAACATTTCCATTAACTATCACATTCTTTAAAAACTCATGTACTTCTAAGTGATTTCTATTGGTTTTCTTTGGGGGTGAGAGTTCTATATTAATAATTTCTTTAATAATTTCATTAGGGTGATTCTTAACTCTTTCAAAAGCATTAATCACGACTTTCCTCTTTTTAAAAGGTAATAATCCTCTAATTGCTTGTAGTACAATTTTAGGGTCATTGTCATCTAATATTTTAATCAAAATAGGTACGATTTCTTCTGATTTCATTCTTCCTATTGTAGAAACACATTCTCTCCTTACCATTGAACTTGGATCTTCTTCATATATTAATTTAGCGATATTTAAACATTCTATATCTTTTATTTTGCCTATGTTTTTAATAGCTAAAAATCTTATATCTTTATTATGATGATGTAAATATGGTTTTAATATATTTGCATCAAAATTTGAATCTAATCTACCTAACCCATTTAAGAAATTTTTAATTTCCTTGTCTGTAGGATTATTCTTTTTATCATTTACTTTTGATAATGTAACTGTCATATTAAATCAACTTCTCATCCCGTAACAAATTTATCCCCCACCAATACCTGCACTTGAATCTATTTCCATCTCTTCAAAATCGTTTGAAAATTCTTCTATATTTTTTTCTTTTTTATTTTTTTCAAATCTTGGTTTTTTAATATTTTTTTCATCTAATAGTTCTAAAGAATCTGATAAATACCACAGTTCTGTTTTATCTATTTTTATCCAAAATTTATCCTGATTACTTATATCAATTTTAGAATTCATATCAACCCCATCTAAAGAAGAGTAAGGAATAATATCTAAAACCTTCCCACTAAATCCAGTTCCAATGTATCTTACAAAATCATCCTTTTTAATAGGTTTTTTCCTTATATCTATAGCTTCCAATAAAACACCACATAACCATTATATTACCAATACTATTTTTGCACTATTTTTGATTACCAATTATTATTTAGTTATTATATAATTACTACTTCCTCATTGGTACATCTTCATAATATGTTGTTAACTTATTTCTTCTAAATTAACATTTATATTAAGTAAAATATAATCTCCTAAATTTTCAATGTCATTATAAGAAATTATAATTTCCTTATTTGAAATAATATTTTTCTTATGGGAGATAAATAGTTCCTGAATTTTTCCAGTAGATTTATCAAAATCAACATCTTCAATTTCACCAATAACTTTAGCACTTGTATCTACAACATTCATTCCTAATAAATTTTTTATTCTCATTAAAATCACAACCTTTAAAAAAGATATTTATTTAACATATAATATTAAGATTGCTCATGAATTTAAAATAATTATTTTAATTTAATAACAAACTCATATTTATTTAATATAACCAATATAATCTTTTATTATAATCTTTTATTATAATGCAAAACTTGCAAAACTTTTTATTATAATGTAAAATCAATTTTTTGGCATTTTTAAGATTTATTATTTATATTTAAAAATAATTATTTTTTATAATCATTATGGAAAAGTTCTTAAATTTTAAAATGATAAATTTTATTATTAAATTATTTAATTTTAAATATTAATTTATAAAAACCTATAATTTTAAATTTTAAATAATATAAATAATTTTAAATTAATATTTTTTAATAATATTTATTTATTTTTTAATAATATTTATTTATTTTTTAATAATATTTATTTATTTTTTAATAATATTTATTTATTTTTTAATAATATTTATTTATTTTTTAAAAAAGTTATTTATTAAGAACTTTATCAAACCCACAATATTTAATTTTAAATATCATGTTATCATAATATATAATTTTAAATAATATAAATCTATTTTAACTAATTTAACTAATTTAACTAATTTAACTAATTTAAATTAATATTCTTTAATAATATTTATTTCTAAAAAAATTATTTATTAAAAACTTTATCAAAACCACTATAGAAGAATCTATAATTTATTTACAAATTTAAAATAAATTTTAAATCAGAGATTATTAAGACTTTTAGATGAATATAACTTAATAATAGCTATTTAAACCCACCATAAACAGCTACTCCATATAATTTCCAGGTAATATCAACATTTCTAAAACCAATTTCTTCAAACCATTTTAATTGATCAACAAGTTGCACTGGATAATCCACATTGTTTGCATTCTTAATTAATTCATTGACCTTTTCTTTTGAAAGTTTTTTTGATATTAATTCTTTATAAACTTCATTGTTTTTATTAATTCCAAATTCAGTTGAAGATAAAACTACATCCCCATTGTAAAAAGCCCCATTTTCCTTTAAACTTTCAAATATTTTTGAGTATAGCTTTTTTTTACCATCGTCTTTTTCAATATGATGAATAGCCAACGATGAAACAATCATATCAAATTCATTTTTATAATCAATGTTTTGAAAATCGTTATTAAGAAATTCAATATTATCGTAATCTTTTAATTTAATCTTAGCCATTTCAATCATTTTTTCTGACAAATCTAAGCAGGTTAAATAGCTATTTGGAAAAGTTTCTTTAATAAATTTTGATATATTTCCAGTTCCACAACCAAGATCCAAAACCTTAAATTTATCTTCCTTATTGAATGGAATAGAATTAATGAGGGCTTTTACTAAATCATCATAATATGGTATTTTCAATTGAACTGTTTCATCATATTCTTCTGCTACTGCTTCAAATCTTTTTTTAACTGAACTCATAATCTCATCCTTAAAACTTAATAAATTAAAATTATTCATTGATTTTTAAAACAACTTTAGCAAGAGAGTATCCTTTAACACACCCATCCACATGTTTTTCTATAATATCTTCAATTGTAGCTTTATCATTTTCTTTTAATCCATCTGGAAAGCAAAATTCATGATAAATACAATTAATATTACAGTCAGGAGCATTATAAGTAAGTGTAGAACCTTGAAAAGACTTTTTAACATCAATAAATGTAGTTATATTTGATTTTTCAATTTCAACAACATTAACTTTCTTTTTATCATGTATTAGACAAGGATGTTGATCTTCTCGCACATTCACTATTTTATATTTCCTTCCTTCTTCTAAGGATTCCACACAAGAAGTTTTAAATCTACAATCCTCACATTTTTTAGCACCTTTGTTAAACAAAAATACTAAATCTTTTTTTGCTAAATCCTCACCAATTAATGTTATCATATAATCACCATGTTTATATTACTCCAGTTTTAATAGCTAAATTCTTAGCAGCACTTCTTGAAAGTCCTCTTTCTCCTAAAATAGTGTAACGATCTTTACGCATTTCATGAGCTATTGATAGGGCATCAATAATATCTTCAGGGGAAATATCTAAATCATAAGCTGTTGTAGGTGCATTAATATCCTTTAATGCATTTTTAATGAATTTCCAATCCCCTCCATGCAAATGCATCATCATAATAGTTCCAACACCACACTGATGTCCATGTAAAGCAGGTTTCTTCGCGATTTTATCAAGTGCATGACTAAACTTATGTTCTGAACCACTTGCTGGTCTACTTGAACCAGCAATGCTTATGGACATTCCACTGCTAAATAAAGACTTTACAACTAACTTAGCACTTTCTTCTAATCCTTCTTTGACTGAAACAGAGGAGTTTATAATAAATTTAGCTGTCATTTCTGATAATGCTGCTGCAGATTCACTATAGTATTCATTTTGCAATCTATTAGCTAATTGCCAATCTTTAATAGCTGTGTAGTTAGATATTACATCAGCACATCCTGAAGATAGAAATTTAAAAGGTGCTTTTCTAATAATCTCTGTATCAGCTATTACTCCAATTGGAGCTTGAGCATACAATGATAATGAATTCTGATTTTTTTGTTTTATAGAGGCAAGAGGAGAAGCTATTCCATCATGAGCAGCTGAAGTTGGTATAGATATGAAATCTATATTCTTATTTTTAGATGCCATTTTAGAAACATCTATAATTTTTCCTCCACCAACCCCTAAGATTAATGATATATCATCTGCCTTATCTTCAACATATTGCACTGATTTTTCTGTTGCATCATCTACTTTAACTACTGATACATTGTAATCTGAATTTTCCAATGATTCTTTAACTAAAATACCAGCTATTTTTTGGGTTAAATCACCTGTAACAATTAAAAGATTACCCTTTATCTTTAAATCCTCACATATATCCCCAGTTTCATTTATTACACCAGAACCAATATGAACTATTCGTGGCATTTGAATTTTTTTAGAGTCCATATAAACAACTTCTATGATTAGCATGAAAATATATTAAAATTATGTTAATATAAAATACAATAAAATAATTTTGTACCTTTAGTTATTTATAATTATACTATAAAATATTATACTATAAAATATCAATGCTGTCAACTTAAGAAAATTATTTTTTTAAACTTGGATTGAAATTAAAAATAGCATTTGTATAAACAAGATTTTAGATAGAAATTTTAATCAAAAACTATTAAATTAACAGCATTATATAAAAATTAATAGCACTGTATAAAAATTAACAACATTATATAAAAATTAACAACATAAAATATAAGTCATTATGGAAAAATTCTTAAATTTTGTAAATGATATTTTTTTATTAAATTATTTAATTTTAATTTTAAATATTATTTCATGAAAATCTATAATTTTAAATTTTAAATAATATAAATTTATTTTAATTAATATAAATAATTTTAAATTAATATTTTTTAATAATATCTATTTCTAAATTTTTTAATAATATTTATTTTTAAATTTTTTAATAATGTCTATTTCTAAATTTTTTAATAATATTTATTTTTAAATTTTTTAATAATACCTATTTCTAAATTTTTTAATAATGTCTATTTTTAAAAAAAAGGCAATGTAAAAAGAGGATGGATTTTTGCGAATGAAAAATAAGAAGATAGACTAAAAATTTGATGATAGGTATATGTGTTAAATTTTTTCTACCTAAAAACTAAATTTTGGATTTTAAATTCCCATGCTAATTTTACATTGCCAAATCAAACTTTAAAAAAAATGAGAAAATGCATCGTTTTATTTTGTATTAGGCATTATTCCTCTTTTATTTTAGTTTTATGAGTTGATTTACAAATCATTTTTTTAATACATCGACTCCAGCTCTTATAAGAACTAAAAGCGAAATTATTTCTAACCTACCTGACCACATATTAATGATTATCATTATTTTAGCAAATACAGGCATGGTAACACTTATAATTCCCGTACTTAGCCCAATATTTCCTTGTGCAGATGTTACATCAAATAAAGCATTAAATGGATCATATCCATAGAAAATTAGTACTAACCATCCAATTACAAGGATTAACATGTAAAGTGAAAGATAGTTATTTGCTTCTTTTATTGATGATTCACTAATTTTTAAATTTGAAATTTTTAATTTAATGACTCTACTTTCAGGAGATAAAACATTCATTACTTGGGAATAAAAACCTTTAAATATTAGTATAACTCTCATAAGTTTAATAGATCCTGCTGTTGAACCAGTTGAACCACCAACAATCATTAGCAAAATTATCATGACTTTTGTAACTGAAGACCAGTTAGCTATTTGAGTGTTTGTATTTAAAGAAGATCCAGTTGTGGTTATAGCTGAAACAACATGAAATAAAAGATCCATTGCAGCCATGTCTGTTGTAAAATATAGGATTATAAAAAATATTATGATTAAAGATATCATTAATTGAAATTGAATATCCCTTAAAAATGAAAGAGCTTTTGTTCTAATTGATGTATAGACAGTTAAGAAACTTGTTGCTCCAATTATCATTATAAACATTGAAATTAAATTAAAAAAATTATTATTATAAAATCCCATACTATTATTTTTTATAGAGATACCACCAGTGGATATTGATGTAAATGTATTACATATTGCATCGAAAATTGGCATTCCAGCAACTATAAAAATAAGTATTCCTACAATGGTAACACCAAGATATAATTTAATTAATTTTTTCAAGGTATTTCCTATACTTGGACTTATTTTTTCATCTCTTGCTTCTGATCTATATAACTGTGCGACAGTTTTTCCAGAGTGTAAAGATACACCTATCATTAAAGTAACAAGCCCTAAACCACCAATCCACTGTTCAAGACATCTTAAAAAAAGTATTGAATGAGGTAAAACTTCAACATTGGAAAACATTGTGAATCCACTTGTTGTCCATGCAGAAATATTTTCAAAAAAAGCACTAATAAAATCAGGAGTGTATGCTATCATGACAAAAGAACCAATAAGTCCTGCCCATAACCATGTTAATGAAGATACTATCATTCCATGTTTTATTTTTATAGTAGCTTTTGCAGGTAATTTATGAAAAAAATAACCGACTATTATGGAAAATAATCCTGGAATAATGAAACTTAAATAATTGCTTTCATGATAAATAATATCTATTATTAATGGGATTAAAGTAGAAATTCCTATTCCAATCATTAATGTTCCAAGATGTCTTCCTACTGTATACCAATCATTTTTTGTAATATATTTCATTAAGATTATGCTCCAATTCTACTTAATTATTAATTTAATTAATATTTTAAATTTAATTAATATTTTAAAGTTTTAATAAAATTAAATTGTAGTCATTATGCAAAAGTCCTTAAATTCTAAAATGATAATTTTTTTCATTAAATTATTCAATTTTAAATATTATTTTATGAAAATTTATAATTTTAAATTATTCAATTTCAAATATTAACTTATAAAAATCTATAATATTAAATTTTAAATAATATAAATTCATTTCAAATAATATAAATTCATTTAAAATAATATAAATTCATTTCAAATAATATAAATTCATTTCAAATAATATAAATTCATTTCAAATAATATAAATTCATTTCAAATAATATAAATTCATTTCAAATAATATAAATTCATTTTAAATAATATAAATTCATTTTAAATAATATAAATTCATTTTAAATAATATAAATAAATATAAATTAATATTTTTTAATAATATTTATTTTTAAAAGAATTATTTATCAAGGATTTTATCAAAGCTACTATAAAAGAACATTAGCGTAAACTTCTTAAATTTTGAAATGATAATTTTTTTTATTAAATTATTCAATTTTAAATATTATTCCATGAAAATCTATAATTTTAAATTTTAAATAATATAAATATGTTTTAATTAATATAAATAAATATAAATAATTTTAAATAAATATAAATAATTTTAAATAAATATAAATAATTTTAAATAAATATAAATAATTTTAAATAAATATAAATAATTTTAAATAAATATAAATAATTTTAAATA
>JAITPS010000230.1 GCA_031289325.1 Candidatus Methanovirga meridionalis | reverse complement strand
AACATGATTAAAGAAATGAATAATGGAATGTGAATGAAAAATTTATGATTATCATGTCACGAAAATTTTATAAAGTAGAAAAAAGTAATACTAAAAATAGGTTTTTGGAAATTATCATTTGAGAAATTTATATTATTAAATTTGAAAATATAATACTTGTGATTATTAAATGAAAGATATTCAGATGAATGATAAATAATTATATGGTGATGTAATGGAACATTGGATTGAGAAAATAGCTAATGATTTAAATGATAGTTATGTTGAAAAACATGTTATTGCGAGTGGTACATCCATCTCAGGATCTATACATATAGGGAATTCCTGTGATATTTTTATAGCAAATGCCGTTGGAAAGAAATTAAGAGAAATGGGTTGCAATTGTGAAGCTATTTGGATGGCTGATGATTATGATCCTCTTAGAAAAGTTCCATATCCTTTACCTTCGCAATTTAAGATGTATCTTGGAATGCCATATTATAATATCCCATCTCCAGATGGAACTAATACTAATTTTGTAGAACACTTTGAAAAACCACTTTTCGATGTTTTAGATGATTATGGAATTGAATTAACTCGTTATTCATTATTTGAAACCTATAAAAAAGGATTATATGATGATTATATAAGAATTGCTTTAGATAACAGTGAAAAAATTAGAGAAATTTTTAATCAATATAGAAAACATCCTTTGGATAATGATTGGTTACCTTACAATCCTATATGTGAAAAATGTGGTAGAATAAACACCACTTACAGCTATGATTACAATAAAGATATAATCTCATATAGATGTGATTGTGGATATGATGGTGAAGTGAACATTAAATCTGGTAATGGTAAACTTACATGGAAAGTTGAATGGGCTGCAAGATGGAAAATTTTTAATGTTACTTGTGAACCATTTGGAAAAGATCATTCAACAAGTGGTGGTTCTTATGATGTGAGTAAAATTATTTCAAAGGATATTTTCAACTATCCCGCCCCATATCCTGTCCCTTATGAATGGATTACTTTAGATGGTGATGCCATGTCTAAATCTAAAGGAGTTTTTTTCACTCCAAAAGAATGGTTATCAATAGGACCTCCTGAAAGCCTTAATTACTTTATATTTAGAAGTAAACCAATGAAACATAAAGATTTTTCACCTAAAATGCAATTTTTAGATTTTATAGAACAATTTGATAAGGTCGAAAAAGTTTACTATGGTGAAGAGCCATCACCATCAGAAAAGGAAGGAAAAAAATTCAAGAAAATATATGAAATAGCTAAAATAGCTGATGAAAATAGACTTCCATTTAGACCACCTTATAGATTTTTAATTGTAGCATATCAAATCGCTGGGGAAAATTTAGAAAAGATTTTTGAAATTTTAAAGAAAAATTCGCAGTTAACTGATAGTTTTAAAGATAAAACATTCAAAGATTTAGATGAAAAAGAGATCAATGACTTTGAAAAAAGATTGGAAAATGTGATTAACTGGTTAAATGAATATGGTCCTAAGTTTGTTAAGTTCAATGTTTCTAAAAAAATCCCAAGATTAGAGTTAAACAATAATGAAATTTCATTTCTTAAAAGTTTATCTATTCTCATTGAAAACAATGATTTTAATGAAGATGTAAAGCTTCATGATGAAATGTATAACATAATTCATGAGCATGAATTAAAACCTCAAAAAGCATTTCAAACTATTTATAAGGTTATTCTTGGACAAAAACAAGGTCCAAAAGCAGCATCATTTTTATTATCTTTGGATAAAAATTTTTTAATTAAAAGATTAAGGTTAGAAGAATAGTTTTAAAATTAGTTTCATTTTAAAGATTTATTTATTATGTTGTCGAACAAGAACTCCCATCCTCTTTAGAGTGGAGGGTATGTCAAAAAACACTGCTTTATCAATATATGGTATTTAAACATGAATAATTATGAATATGAAATAATTCGTTCTAATCGGAAAACCATTGCACTCCATATAAATGGTGATGGAAGTCTTAAAATAAGATCTCCTTTAAACTTATCTGATTTAGAAATAGAAAAGTTTGTAAACTCTAAAGATAAATGGATTAATAAACATAGGAGTAGAATTTTAGATAATTATAAGATTAAAAAAAATTTCAAATTAAAATTTGGCACAATTGTAAAATTAAGGGGAAATGATATTTCTATAGTTCCAATTAAAGATAATAATGCTTATTTTAAGGACAACAAATTTTATATATTTGAAAAAGCTAATTCGAATCAAATTAAACAGATTATAATTGATTTATATAAAAAAATAGCTAAATTATACATTGGAAATAGAATAAACTACTTCACTAAAAAAACCAATATAACTCCCTATAATTTCAAAATTACAAGTGCTAAAACAAGATGGGGAAGTTGTAGTGGAAAAAATTCTCTTAGTTTTTCATGGCGAATTATAATGGCTTCTGATGATATAATTGATTATGTGATTGTCCACGAACTTTGTCACATTAAAGAACACAATCATTCAAAAAATTTTTGGAGAGAAGTGGAAAATATCATCCCAGATTATAAAGAAAAAAAACTTAAGTTAAAAGAACTTGGAAGAAATCTTAGTAAAGAGAATTGGGATTAACATTTAATCCCCGCTTTGATCAGAGTGCAGATTGAATTTTTTTCTCTGCATTTCACCTACACTTCTATTTAATTTTAAAATAAGTTCTCCTGTAAAACTATTTAACATTAGACTTGCTGTTAGTTCAAATAAAGTACCCATAGTTGTTAGCTTAATATATTCACCTGTAATTAATCTTTCATCGTATTCAAGAGCATCATCATGCTCTTTTTCATCCCCACCAATAATCCAAACAGTATCAGATAATTTAGCTAAAGAAGAATTAGGATTAGAGGTCAATGATATAATTTTACACCCTTTTTCTTTGGCATTTTTAGCACTTTCTATCACTGCTTTAGTTTCACCAGACCCAGATAATGCAATTAAGCAATCATTTTTTTTAATAGGCGGAGATGTATTTTCACCATAAAAAAATGATTCTAAATCTAATTCAACTAATTTTATAATGAAATTTTTCCCTACAAATCCAGAACGCCCCACACCAAAAATGAAAATTCTGTCTGACTCTAATATAATATCAATAAGATCTTCAACAACATTAAGGTCAATACTTTTTTTATAATTTTCAATATGTTCAATGATATGATCCATGAATAAATTAATAAATGTATACTCCTGTTTTCCATCCAATTCCATATTTTGATTATATGGTAGTAGACTAACAATATTTTCATCAAGAGCAGTGAAAATAGCACTTTTTTCAATGGTAAGACCACAACTTTCACATTTATAGTATACCCCATTATGCAATTTTTTCTCTTGTAAAACATGCTTACAATCTGAACATATGAAAATCATTTCAAATCTCCTTATTAGCATTTATTAATAATTTTATTAAAATTAAGATTAATTAGTTAAATTTAATACATTAATAGATGAATAATAGTATTTATATTAATCACACAATTATTCAATAATAGCAACTTAAGAATTTTTGATTAAAATTTCTACTAAAATCTGTCTATGATTTTAATTTACCACAAAATTTATATGTGATAAAGTTTAAAAATGTTATCTAATTTATTTTTTATATAGTAAATTATTGGCTCATGCACACAACATATTGCAAAATTTTAATTAAGTTAAATTAAAAGTAACTATAATTTACTATAATTATTTGCATTACTTACTAATATAATGGTATCTATATTTAATTTAATTGGCATCTATATTTAATGGTATCTATATTTAATTTAATTGATTTTTATAAATCAACTTTGTCATATCATGAGCATGAGCATAACTTTTTAAAAAAGCATTTTAAAATTAATAACTTTTTTTAAATTAATAAATATTTTATTTTATATAAATCATAGAAAAGTTCTTAAATTTTAAATAATAAATTTTTTTATTAAGTTATTTACTTTTAGGCATTATTTTTATAATATTACTTTATAAAGATCTATAATTTTGAATTTTAAATAGTATAAATACAAATTAATCAATATAACTAATTTTAAATTAATATCTTTAAATAAAAATTAATATCTTTAAATAAAAATTAATATCTTTTAATAATATTTATTTTTAAAAAAATTATTTATTTAAAAATTTTATCAAAACTACTTAATAAGTATTTTATAAATTATTTTAGTATAAAAATTATTTTAATAAAATTATTTTAATAATATTTTTTATAAATTAATAAATTGGTACTGTAAAAAGAGGATGGAAATTTAAAATCTATAATCTATTTTTTAAGCAGAAAAAATTTAGATCATATCATATCATCAAATTTTTTAGCCTATTTTCTCAATTTCAATTGCAAAAATCCATGCTAAATTTGCATTACCATAAATTTTAATATTAAAATTTTCTATTTAAGAATATTAATTTAAAATTAATAAAAATTAATAAAAATTAATAAAAATTAATAAAAATTAATAAAAATTAATAAAAATTAATAAAAATTAATAAAAATTAATAAAAATTAATAAAAATTAATAAAAATTAA
>JAITPS010000235.1 GCA_031289325.1 Candidatus Methanovirga meridionalis | reverse complement strand
CAGCAATTCATAACCTAAAACAACATTAATTATTCTTTTTTTAGTCTAATCTTTACAGAATCAGCATGAGCATATAAACCCTCATATTCTGCTATTGGAATTATGGTTTCACTTAAATCCTTTAAACCATCATAAGTAATTTTTTGTATGGTTGGTTTCTTTAAGAATGATTCTGTTGAAAGCCCTGAATAAATTCTTCCACTGGTACCTGTAGGTAAAACATGGTTTGTTCCAGAGCCATAATCTCCAGCTGCAACTGGTGAGTATTCACCTAAAAAAATGGAGCCAGCATTTTTTATTTCTTTTAAAACTTCTTCATTGTTATTGGTTGTAATTATTAAATGTTCAGGAGCATATTTATTTGATAAATCAATTGATTCCTTTAAATTGTTGGTTAAAATTATTTTACCATACTTACTAAGAGATTTTTTAATAATGTCTTTTCTCTTAGCATCTTCAGTTATTTCAGATATTTTCTTTTCTACATCAACTGCTAATTTCATGTCATGGGTAAGTAAATAACATGATGCATTAGGGTCATGTTCAGCTTGTGAGATAATATCATAACTTATATACTCTGAATTTGCTGAATTATCAGCTATTATTAATACTTCTGATGGTCCAGCTTCAAAATCAATATCCACTTCACCGTAAACTAATTTTTTAGCTCCTGTGACAAATATGTTGCCTGGACCAACTATTTTATCTACTTTTTCAATTGTTTTTGTTCCATAAGCCATAGCTCCAATAGCTTGAGCCCCACCAACCTTATAAATTTCGTCGACTCCTGCTAAATCAGCGGCAACTAAAATAGCATCATTTATCTTACCCTTAGAATTTGGAGGACTACAACAAATAATCCTGTTAACTCCAGCTATTTTTGCAGGAATAATGGTCATGAGAACCGTGGATGGATAAATAGCCCTGCCTCCTGGAATATAACAACCTACATTCTCAATTGGTCTAACTATTAAACCAGCCATTACTCCATCACTTATTTCCTTACACCATTCCTCTGGTAATTGTAACCTATGAAATTTTTCAATATTGGATATTGCTTTTTTAATGGCTTTAAGAAGTTTTTCATCAATATTATTATAACTTTCTTCTATTTCTTTTTGAGAAACTTTAAAATCAGTTAGAGTAACCTTATCAAATTTTTCACCATACTTTTTAATAGCTGAATCCCCATTTAACTTCACATTATTTAATATTTCATTTACTGTTGGAAGAATATCCTTAACATCATTTTGAGATCTTTCAATTATTTTTTCATCATTTTTTTCATTATATTTTATTATTTCCATTTTAGCCCTCTTTTATGGGATGTGGTAAGATTTATTTTATCACTCTTTTTTTTGAAAATATATTAGTGGAAAAATGTTTTTATATAATCAATTAGTTTTTAATATCTTATTTTTTAATATTTTACTTTTAAATATCTTATTTTTAAATATTTTACTTTTAAATATTTTACTTTTAAATATCTTATTTTTAAATATCTTATTTAATTATAATAGTTTTGATAAAGTTCTTAATAAATAATTTTTTTTAAATCTTAATAAATAATTTTTTTTAAATCTTAATAAATAATTTTTTTTTAAAATTCAATATAATTAAAAAATATTAATTTAAAATTAATTATATTAATTAAAAAATATTAATTAAAATATGTTTATATTATTTAAAATTTAAAATTATTATTAATTTATTTAACTTTTAATACAATAATTATAAAAAGTTTATTAATTTATTTAATTTCTAATACAATAATTATAAAAAGTTTATTAATTTATTTAATTTCTAATACAATAATTATAATTTTAATATTAAATTATAAAGATACAGAATAAATATGAATGGGAATCATTAATTAAACTTACAACATTAAATTATTATTGAAATTGACTTAATTTATATTATTTGAAATTATTATATTATTTGAAAGTGACTTAAATTTTTATTATATTATTTGAAATTGACTTAATTTATATTATCATTTTTTTTTTTAATCATGAGTAAGATCTTGACACTCTTATAGTAATTAGATTAATCTTATTGAAAAAATTGCAGAAATAATATGCTTATAAAAAATATATTTAAAAGGTTGTGGTGGAAAAATGGTTAACTATTCGGAGTCTGGAGTTGATATAGATCTTGAAGAGGTCACGGTTCATAGAATAGCTTCTAAATTAGATTCAACACTAAAAAATAGGGATGTGATTACAAAAAGTGGACATTTCGCATCTTTAATAAGATTAGGTGATAAAGGAATAGCTATGAGTACTGATGGTGTTGGTAGTAAAGTTTTAATAGCTGAATTAATGAATAAATATGATACAATTGGAATTGATTGTGTTGCAATGGTTGTAAATGATTTGCTCTGTGTGGGTGCTGAACCAATTGCATTAGTTGATTACTTAGCTGTTGAAAAGATGGATCCAGAAGTTGCTTCTCAAATAGCTGATGGTCTTGCAAAAGGAGCACATATTTCTAAAACAGCTATAATTGGTGGGGAAACAGCTTCATTACCAGATATTATTAATAATTTTGATTTGGCTGCTACTGGTATTGGTATTGTTGATCTTGATAAAATTATCACTGGAGAGGAAATTAAAGATGGGGACATATTAATAGGATTAAAAAGCAGTGGAATCCATAGTAATGGTTTAAGTTTAGCAAGAAAAGTTTTACTTGTTGATTTTAAAATTGATTATATTATTCCTAAAACTAAAACTACCCTCGGGGAAGAATTACTTAAGCCAACAGAAATATATGTAGAACCAATTGTTAACCTTTTAAAAACCGATTTTAATATCACTGGTATGGCCCATATTACTGGAGGAGGTTTTAATAATCTTAAACGACTTAATGAGAATGTTGGTTTTGAAATAGATAATTTACCTCAATTCCACAATATTTTTAAGTTAATTTATGAACAAGATGTTCCATTAAATGAAATGTATAAAGTTTTTAATATGGGAATTGGTTTTATAGTGGTTGTAAGTGAGAATGATTATCAAAGTGTATTTAATTATCTTAAAAAATATTCAACTCCATATAAAATTGGAAAAGTAAATTCTAATAAAGGTGAAGTGACTATAAAAACTTTTACTAATGAAATTATTAAATATTAAAATTAAATTTATGTGATAATTTTTATTTCTTCGTTCTAAAATTTCATTAATTTTATGATATGATTTTAATATTTACACTTGAAATCTATGTCTCAGCATATAAAATTTATCTTAACTATACTGTCTATATTTTATTTGTATTTAAAATATCAAGTAGTTTAAAATTATAATTTCCTAACTCACCATTAAAGTTACCCGCTGAAATCTTTACAATATCTTCTCTATCAACAATAGAATCAATAGCTATTTTAATAGCTTTACTAATACTTTCTTTATTAACACCGTTAACAACAATTTCAGGAATATATTTAACATTATCTGGGACTTTAGATTCATTCACAAGTCTTTTTTTTAGTGATGGGCAATATGGATGGTTAGTTGTAGGGCCAATCCAAGGATAATTAGTTTCAACCTTAGAAGCAGCAGAACATATTCCAAAAGGAGTTATAACTCCTTCAATATTATTAATAGCTTCAATAATTATTTTTCCTGCTTCAACAACAGCTTTCTTCTCATTACACATATACCAAAAGTTAGCACCCATAATTCCTTCAGAATAACCTATTTCCTGCTCTATTTTGAAATCTGGAACAGCTATTGGGACATTAATCATATTCTTACCAAAGATTTTCTCTTCCCATTGGTAACCATCACCACAATTTCCAACATGTTTCATCATGTTAATAAATCCTTTAGGATTAGGAGTTAAATTAAAAACAGAGGTAAATGGTTTAACAAGAATATCTTGGCGTATTCGATAGGACAACTCAATTTCAAATTTTTTTAAATCATGCGAATTAAACCAGTATTGAGCAATAGCACCAATTCTATTATCTGGAGTTTTATTTTCATCAATAAAACCCTCAACTCCACCTTCAATTCTTCCAATAACAGCTCCAGGGGTTGCTGTTGAATCATAAGCTGCTTGTTTTAAAATATCTTCATCATCAGCTGTTATAAGTAACCTTGAATAAATTCCATCATAAGCTTCAAAAAAGGTATCTTCTACTTTATTATAGGACATTAAATCTCCACTCAATTAATTATACTTTAAAAAATAATATTAAGAAAGTTCTCCAATACCATTGCCTCGAATCTTCTTTCTCATTTCCATGCTCTTCTCAAGAAGATAATCAAAGTTATCATCATCAATGATTGCAATTATTGGAATTTTTTTATCCTTAAAAACTTCTCTAAACTTATCCATTAAAGAAAAATTCATTCTCAAATTTTCAAAAGCTTTTTGAGGATCATCGGAATATATTTTTATAAATTCTAAACAATAATTCTTATTGTATCTTCCAAATAAATCTAATAAAATTGAGGTTACAATTGTATCATCCGAGACTACAACCACTTCAGATTCTTTTAAAGCAAATTCATTTCCATTGAATGAAATAGCTAAACCCTCATTTTCACGAACAAATCTTAATGGTTCAACATCAGTTATACTATCTCCAACATACATTATACCCTTAGCAAGTAAATCTTCTTTTGCTATTATTTTCTCAATAGCTATTTTTTTACCTAAACCACCAATGGTTTCAGTACTTTCAATTATTTTATATGCCTTTAGTTTAGGAATTTCTTTAAAGAAAATCTCATAGTTGCGATTAAAATCACCATTTAAAATTTCATCTTTAAATGATAACAATAAATTTTTTTCATCAACCGTGATTGAACAATCTAGACTCAATGATGTATAAAATGTATTTTGAAATGGAAAGTTAATATTGTTGGATAGGCTTTCAATATATTGACCATAACTTGTACTAACTATATATGAAATTATATTTTTCTTTGCATAATCCATTGTTTCTTTTGCACCATTAACCAAAGATAAATTTTTCTTAGAGAAATCAAAAATTTTCTCATTGTTAAGTCCATAAGCTTTTAAAAACGGAGCTATTAGTTTTAAAGTATCACCAGCATTATAGTTTTCATGATTAATACTTACTAAATAATCATCAAAACTACTTACAACTTTGAAAAACTCATCACCATCAGGAATAAATTCTTTGCAAAGCTCATAAGCATTATCATTTAAAGATACAGGTCCTTCACAATCAGTTATAAATGCTTTTTTAATCAATTAACATCTCTCCTTTATTTATTATTCGTTTGTATATTATAGATTAGAAGTAATGATTATTGCAAAAATTTAAGTCTCATACTATAATACATACTCATACTATAATACATAGAACTTATAAGTTTTATTTTAATGATGTAGGGGTATTATGAAAAAGTTCTTAAATTTTGAATGATAAATTTTTTTATTAAATTAACATTTTTTAATAATATTTACTTAATTTTAAATATTAATTTATAAAAATCCATAATTTTAAATTTTAAATAATATAAACTCATTTTAAATAATATAAACTTATTTTAATTAATATAAATAATTTTAAATTAATATTTTTTAATAATATTTATTTAATTTTACATTTTTTAATAATATTTACTTAATTTTAAATATTAATTTATAAAAATCCATAATTTTAAATTTTAAATAATATAAACTTATTTTAAATAATATAAATAATTTTAAATTAATATTTTTTAATAATATTTATTTAATTTTAAATATTAATTTATAAAAATCCATAATTTTAAATTTTAAATAATATAAACTTATTTTAAATAATATAAACTTATTTTAAATAATATGAACTTATTTTAAATAATATGAACTTATTTTAAATAATATGAACTTATTTTAATTAATATAACTAATTATAAACTAATATTTTTTAATAGAATTATTTATTAAGAACTTTATCAAAGATACTATAAATTAAATAATTGATATAAATTAATTATGAGATATAAATTAATTATTGATAAAAATTGAATCATTTTAATAAAAATTATCTATAATTTTATTTTATAGATTCTTCAAGAATGATTTTAGCTATTTTTTCACCTGCAGATATAATTTCTTTGCCATACTTCTTTGAATTATTTTTTAAATTATCTAAATTTTCTAAAGCTTCATCAATTTTATTATTTCCTTGATCTAATTCTGATTCTAAAATTGCACCTAAAAATATACTTTCCATGTTATGATATCTTCCATATTTCACCCTTGTTAATGCAACAGCTGGAAGTTCACAAGCAATAGATTCTTGAATCATTACCCCATCATCTGTTAAAATAGCTAAATCAACTAATTCGTAAAGATCATTTATCCAATTTATGTATTTTAAGTTAATAACTTGTTTTTCATCTATTAAGTCTAAATATTCTTCTTTAAGAGGGACTCCAATTAAAATGAGATTATAATCATTTAATCTATTATTTTCCTTTAAATATTTACAATAATTAGATAAACATATCACGGTTCCTTTAAATAATGAAGAACCAGAAGAAAAAAGTAGACTTGGTTTGGTTTCATCAAATATTCTATTTTTATCAAGTTCCTTAATTTTTGCTATTGCTTTTTCACTATCACCTTTTCCAATCCTCTTTGTCAATGGAAAATAGGATTTATGAACATTTTTAGGAATAATTTTTTGTTTAAACATTTGTGCTTCTGGTAAGACAATACATTCGTTTAGTTTTGTACAAATCTTTGTATCTAATGGAGTATCAATTATTCCAACAGCTGGAACTTTAGCTAATTTAGCTGAAATACAACCTACAATGGCTCCTCCACCGATTACTCCAACAACAACATCCACCTTTAATTTTTTAATTAAATTCCTTGTTTTGAAAACTGCCTTCAATGTTTTTATCCCTGCTTTTATTATATTTGATTTGGTGGCTGCATGACCTCCTGCTTGAGGTACAGGAACTTTATGCCATGAATAACCATTTTTTTTAAATAATAATCCTGGTGCATTAACATCTAAAGCTATTTCACATTGTATATTTATGTCTTCTAATGCTTTAATAATATTCAATGCATTCACAGCATCTCCACCCATTCCTCTTCCTGTAATAACAATCAATGCTTTCATTTTATCAATTGTGCAGATATTTTTTGTAAATATATCAATAATTTTTAATTATAATTTATTTTATTTAGTTTAATTTAATTTTATTTAATTTTATTTAATTTAATTTAATTTTATTTAATTTAATTTTATTTAATTTAATTTTATTTAATTTTATTTTATTTAATTTTATTTTATTTTATTTTATTTAATTTTATTTAATTTTATTTAATTTTATTTAATTTTATTTAATCAAATAATTAGAAATTAAAAATAAAACTTGATTTTTATAAATTGATTTTTATAAATTGATTTTTATAAATTGATATTTAAAATTGAATAAATTAATAAAAAAATTATTATTTTAAAATTTAAGAACTTTTCCATGATGACTGTAATATACTTATTATTATATTATTTAATTATTAAGATTTCAAAACTATATAAATATTTATAATAAAAATAATAAATAGATATATCATTTATTAAATTGTATATTTCATCAAAAATTATTATAAATCAAATTATTATAAATCAAATTATTATAAATCAAATTATTATAAATCAAATTATTATAAATCAAATTATTATAAATCAAATTATTATAAATCA
>JAITPS010000190.1 GCA_031289325.1 Candidatus Methanovirga meridionalis | reverse complement strand
TTAAAATTTATTTATATTTATTAAAATTTATTTATATTTATTAAAATTTATTTATATTTATTAAAATTTATTTATATTTATTAAAATTTATTTATATTTATTAAAATTTATTTATATTATTTGAAAATTATTTATATTAATTAAAATTTAAAATTATAGACTTTTATAAACTGATATTTGAAATTAAATAATTTAATAAAAAAAATTTATTATTTAAAATTTAAGAGCTTTTCCATACAGTGACTAAATTATATATTCTAAAATTTAATAAACTGATATATGGATGAAGAAAGTTAAACCTAATATATATTGAATTTGTACAATATAAACTCAGTATATTTATTACAATTCAATTTAGAGTGCATGTCCGTAAATCCAATTTTTTGGTCTTTAAAGATCTAAGATTATCAGTTTTTAATTAAAAACGAGAGAAAAATATCATGAAAGAAAATATTTTTCCATTTACAGCTATTGTAGGTCAGGAAAAGGTTAAAAAAGCCTTAATATTAAATGCAATTAATCCTTCAATTGGGGGAATCCTAATTAAAGGAGATGTAGGAACAGGAAAAACAACAGCTGTTAGGGCAATGAGTAATTTATTACCAAAAGTAGAAACTGTAGAAGGTTCACCATTTAATGCTAATAAAGATGAATACTTTGACTTTCAACTATATAAATTTCATAATAAAACAAGGGAAGATGAGATTAAAACAATTAAAAAATCCATGAAAATAGTTGAACTTCCACTTGGTGCTACTGAAGATAGGGTGATTGGTTCAATAAACATAGAAAAGGGATTAAAAGAAGGTGTGAAACAATTAGAACCTGGAATTTTGGCTAATGCACATAACAATATACTATACATTGATGAAATAAACCTTCTTGATGATAATTTAGTAGATATTCTTTTAGATTCTGCTGCTTTTGGTATAAATACAATTGAAAGAGAAGGAATATCATTTAAACACCCATCAAAATTTATTTTGATTGGAACAATGAATCCAAAAGAAGGCGAGCTTCGAAAACAACTCTCTGATAGAATAGGCTTAAAAATATCGGTTAGTGGAATAGAAGACATTGGAGAGAAAATTAAAATAATGAAGTATAGATACTCATTTGAAAAAAATCCTATTCTATTTAAAGAAAAATTCAAAGATAGAGAAATAGAACTTGAAGAAAAAATAAAAAATGCTATAAAAAAGTTAGATAAGGTAGAAATTAAAGATGATTTAGTTAGAATAATAGCTACAATCACTAATAATTTAGGATTAGAAGGTCATAGGAAGGATATAGCTATTTTAAAAACTTCAAAAACAATAGCTGCATTTGAAGGAAATAGTATAGTAAGTTATGATAATGTGGTTGAGGCATTTGAATTAGTTTTAGGTGAATATCCAAATTGTGTTGATAATCCTCAAAATAATGAAAATCAAAATAAAGAAACCCAAGAAAATAGTAAAGACGAGAAAAAGGGTATGGAAGATAAAAATAACCATAATATCAATAAAAATGAAGATAATGAAAATGAAAATGAAAATGAAGATAATGAAAATGAAGATAATGAAAATGAAGATAATGAAAATGAAGATAATGAAAATGAAGATAATGAAAATGAAAATGAAGATAATAATGAAAATCAGAACAACATAGAAAATGAAAATTTATCAAACCAGGAACAAAAAGAATTTAAGTTTGAAACAAATGAAAATTTAAGAGTTAATAATCAAATAGAACTCAATAAATTTCTAACTGAAGAACTGGAGAAAGATATTAATAAAATGTTGGTTTTAAAAGGAAGAGAAAAAGAAAAAGCTTATGGTACTAAGGTAAATTCTAAAACAGAAAAAGGCAAATATGTTAAAACAAAATTTTCACAGAATTATGATGATATAGCTATTGATGGGACACTACGAGCAGCAGCAATTCACTCTAAAGATAAAATCACGGTTAAAAAAGAAGATTTAAGAAAAAAAATTAGAAAACATAAAGCAAGGGCAAGTATAGCTATTGTTATGGACATGAGTGGTTCAATGATGAGTGATGAGAAAATAAATAAAATAAGAGGAATATTAAATAATGTTATTAGAAATATTAATAAAAATAAGGATAAATTAACCGTCATTGGTTTTAAAGGTAAGGAAAGTGAGATTATTATCCCAAATACAAAAAGACCAATTTCTTTTTTAAATAAACTTGAAAAAATTAAGGTGGGCGGAACAACACCAATGGCTACAGGATTAAAAAAAGGGTATGAAATTCTTAAAAAAGAAAAAAAAGATGGGGAATTTATTCCCATGCTTATCTTACTTTCTGATGGAATGCCTAATGTAGGTATTAAAAATAGTGATTTGAAAAATATAACTGGAAGTCCTATAAAAGATGTTTTAGCTATTGGTGGTCAATTAGCAGAGGATAAGATATACACCATCATTATAGATTTTGAAAAAAAAATTAAACAAGGTAGAAATGTTAATTTGGAATTAGCCATTATTTCAAATGGTCGATACTATGATTTAGAAGATGTTTATGATTCAAATATAGCTATTGATAAAATATTAACTTATGAACGAACTATTTTATAAACAAGCATACAAATAACACAATAGATAAAAAAATCCATATTCTAAACTTCAATAGCTATTATGATAGTAACAATAAAATTCATTGAGGATTATTTTTTACTAATCAAAAAATTTATAAGTAATGAGTATATATTACTAAAAATACTAATATATTGCAAGACATATAGTTATTTTGCATGATTAATATTTTTTATTATAGGGTTTATGGTACAATTCTGTAACTTCTTAAATATGCTTGTTTTATTAATTAAAGAATTGTATGTAATCTGAATTTTTTCTGGGTGAAAATCAGATATTGGATCTTTGAAGACCATGCCCTTTTTATAGTGCCAAAATTCTTAAATAATATTATGTAAAACTGAAATTAAATAGGAGATAGTTAATGGATTTTAATATTATGGAAAATATTATGCTTATTTTAAATATAGTTTACTTTTTACTACCAGCTTATGTTGCAAATTTAAGTGGTCTTGCATTTGGAGGTAAACGACCAATTGATATGGGAAGAAACTTCCGTGATGGTAATAGAATCATTGGAGATGGAGTTACAATTGAAGGATTTGCTTATGGAATATTCTTTGGTACATTGATTGGGGCAATAGAAGGTTTTAAAAATGGAAATATTTTATTTTATTTGCAGTTAGGCTTATTGTTAAGTTTAGGTGCTTTAGTTGGAGATGCCGTTGGAAGTTTTATAAAAAGAAGATTAGGACTTTCCAAAGGAAAACCAGCACCAATTCTTGATCAATTAGATTTTTTCGTAGGAGCTATCCTTTTCTCATTATTAATCTTACCTGTACCTATGGAATATATTATGATAGGGGCTATTTTAACCTTAATTCTTCATCTGGTAGCAAACATAATAGCTTACAGTTTAGGTATTAAAGATGTATGGTACTAATTAAAAGTAAATTAAAATGTGTTTTTAACGATATAATTGAATTTTATAAAAATAGTATACATTGTCATTTATGGTAATCTTCTTTTTATTTTGTCATCACGGTAATGTTCTTTTAATTCTAATTTTCTTGTTTTTTCAAAACATTTAAGATGAACATATTTATTATCTATTAAGGAGAGTTTATAATGAAAATAATTAAGTTAAAAAATGTTGATAAAAGTTATAAGGATAATAAAGTTTTAAAGGATATAAGTTTCATTGGGGGCAACTTTAGGGGTTAACTGAAGATAAATTTGAACTTAAAGATGATGAATTATTAGAGAAAATGAAACTTTTAAAAATGAAGCATAATTATTAAATTTTTAATTAAAAAAATTATAATTATTATTTTCAACAATAAAAAAATAAAAATTATTATTTAAAAAATTAATTTAATATTAGTTTAAAATTTTTAAAAACTGAGAATTCATTCTCCTAAGTTGAAAATAAATTTTCAACAATTAAGATATTTAAAATAAAATGATTAATTACAAACATTTTTTATAATACTATATTAAATAATATTAATTTATAATTATTTATATTGATCAAAATATATTTATATTATTTAAAATTTAAAATTATAGATTTTTATAAATGGATATTTGAAATTAAATATAATAGTTTTGATAAAGTTCTTAATAAATAACTTTTTTAAAAATAAATATTATTAAAAAATATTAATTTAAATTATTTATATTTAATCAAAATGAATTTTTTTCAGAATCCACATTTGACACTTTCGTTTTAGGGTAAGATTTATATAACTAAATCATCATAACTATTATAAGTTACAAAAATGTATCTGTTATTTATTATAACTAAAATATTAGGTTATAGAGCATTATAAACTATAATATCATTACCTATATGTATAACGAAAGTATTAACACGAAAACATCTTATAAAAAATGGGGAGGTGAAATAATGGAGAAAGAAGACATTTTAATTAAATTAATTGAAGAAAAATTCACAGCCTAAGATAAAAAATTCGATAATTTAGAGAAAGAAAATAGATCTCTTAAAGAAAGTTTTGAAAAAGAAAATAGATCTCTTAAAGAAAGCTTTGAAAAAGAAAATGGATCTCTTAAAGAAAGTTTTGAAAAAGAAAATAAGCGATTTGATATTAAATTTGATAAATTAGGTGCAAAATTAGATAATATTGAGAATAATCATTTGAAACATATTTATGATGAGTTAGAAGAGATTAAATTGAATATTGTTGATAGAAAAAGCTTGAAATGGAATAATCGTTTAACAATAGGGATATTATTAGCAATAATAGCCACAGATATAAAATATTTCTTTTTTCCTTAATGAAAATGATCATCATAAAGTAATGTTTCAAGATAATATTGTAGTTATGGAAAGGTTCTTAAATTTTGAAATGATAATTTTTTTATTAAATTATTTAATTTTAACTATTATTTCATGAAAATATATAATTTTAAATTTTAAATAATATAAATTTATTTTAAATAATATAAATTTATTTTAATTAATATAAATAATTTTAAATCAATATTTTTTAATAATATCTATTTTAAAAAAATTATTTATTAAGAACTTTATCAAACCAACTATAATAATAAAACATTAACTCATCCAATGTTTTTGTTGAATTTAATTTTTTATATTTTTGGCTATGTAAAATTCAACTGATAAGTTATTTTTCCAAATTTTTTGTTCCAATTATGGCTTATCAAGTTTAAAATCTTTTAAATGTGATTAAAAAACATTAAGAAATAAAAGAATAAGAAATAAAAGAATTAGATTCTTAGATGTAGACTTTAACAAAAAACAATAAACAAATATTAAAATGTATGTTAAAAAGTGAAGAACTTGAAGAAAATTCAGCTGTTTGTAAAATGGAATAATTGAATAGGATAAAAAATAGAAAGGAAATAAAATCAGTATCAAAATTAGTTGTGGAGTTAAGGTTATGGGGAATTTTCAAGAAAAAATAAGTTTTATATGGGATTTAGCAGATTTATTGAGAGGAACATACAAGAGAAACGAATATCAAAAGGTTATCCTTCCTTTTGTAGTGTTAAAAAGGTTTGATGCAGTATTAGAACATTCAAAAGGAAATGTTCTTAAAGCACACAATCAGTACAAAGACCAGATGGATAGTTTAGAAGGAGTTCTTTTCCCTGAATCTGTAGATATTAATGGTAAAGAATTAGGATTTTATAATTTCTCTAAATATGATTTTCAAAACTTACTTGCTGATCCTGAACATTTAGAAGAGAATTTAGTTCACTATATTGATAGCTTTAGTTTAAATGTTAAGGATATATTTGATAACTTCTATATAAAGAATACAATTGAAAAGTTATCTAAATCCAACCTATTATAATTACTTATTCAAAAATTTTCAGATACCAAAATAGATTTACATCCAAATGTAGTTAGTAACCATGAAATGGGACTTATTTTTGAAGAATTAATCCGTAAATTTTCAGAACAATCTAATGAAGAAGCAGGAGAGCATTTCACACCAAGAGATGTAGTAAAACTAATGACAGAATTAATGTTTGTAGAGAATGGATATCATCTTGAAAAAGAAGGATTAATTAGGAAAATATATGATCCAGCATGTGGTACAGGTGGAATGTTAACAAGCTGTGAGGATTACATTCATGAAAGGAATAAAACAATAGATGTGGTTTTATATGGACAAGAAATTAATGAAGAAATATATGCAATCTGTAAAGCAGACATGCTAATGAAAGGAGACGAAGCCCATATTTCATGACCAGAAAGTACACTTTCAGATGACCAATTCCCAAAGGACAGATTTGACTACATGATAAGTAATCCACCATACGGAAGAAAATGGGAAGGAGATAAGGATGTAGTTTTAAAAGAAGCAGAATTAGGATACGACGGAAGATTTGGTGCAGGTTTACCAAGAATAAATGATGGACAGCTATTGTTCTTAGAACACATGATTAGTAAGATGAAAACAAATGAAAGATCAAGAATAGCTGTAATAACAAATGGTTCACCACTGTTTACAGGAGATGCAGGTTCAGGAGAAAGCAATATAAGAAAATGGATAATTGAAAACGATTATTTAGAAGCTATTGTAGGTCTTCCAGACCAGCTATTTTACAACACAGGAATAAAAACATATATATATGGATACTTACAAATGAAAAGAACAAAGGAAGACAAGGAAGAATACAATTAATAGATGCAACAAATGAATTTAAGAAAATGAGAAAGAGTTTAGGAAATAAAAGAAATGAACTAAATGAAGAGAATATAAAAAGCATTATAAACCTTTTTAACAACTTCCAAGATACGGATAACATTAAAATATTTGATAATGAAGACTTCGGATACACAAAGGTAACAGTAGAAAGACCACAACAATTAAACTTTAAAGTAGATGAAGAAAGATTAGAAAATCTTTACTCAATTCCAGCCTTTAACAAACTTATAACAAGTAAAAAGAAAAATCCAAAAGAAAAGGAAAAAGAAGAGAAAGAAGGAAAACAACAACAAAATAAAATAATAAATTCACTAAAAAATATTCCAAACAATCTAATAAAGAGTTACAATGAATTTGATGAATTAGTAACAGATGAAATAGGAAGATTTAATATAATAACTCCAACATTTAAAAGGAATATAATAGAAAAACTTTCAAAGCACGATGATACAGCAGAATATGTAAAGGATAGTAAAGGAAAGCTAAAACCAGACCCTAATCTAAGAGACACAGAAAAAATTCCACTAAAAACAAATATAGAACAATACTTTAAAGAAGAAGTAAAAAAATACTATAATAATGCTTGGATGGATAGAAAAAAAGATAAAATAGGCTATGAAATAAACTTCACAAGATATTTTTACAAATATGAACCCCCAAGACCATTAGAAGAAATAGAAAGGGATATAAAAAAAATAACTAATGAAATTCAAGAGTTGCTTAATGAAAATTTTGAAAATACTTAATATTACTTTTCAAATGCTATGATTAAATTTATTAGTATATAAAAATAAAATATTTGTGGTGTTTAGAATGGATAAAGAAAATTTTGAAATTGAAGAAACGTTTTTATATTCTGGAAATGAAGGTGGAGTGTCTATTGAAGTTATTATTGGTGATGAAACATTATGGGCTAATTTAAATCAATTATCACTTTTATTTGGAAGAGACAAATCTGTTATTTCAAGACATATAAAAAATATCTACGAAGAAGAAGAATTAAATAAAAATTCAACTATTGCAAAAATTGCAACAGTTCAAAATGAAGGTAAAAGAAAAGTTGAAAGAGATCTAAAATTTTATAATTTAGACATGATCATTTCAGTAGGTTACAGAGTAAACTCAAAACAAGCAACAGAATTTAGAATATGGGCAACTAATATTTTAAAGGAATATATAGTAAAAGGTTATGTTTTAGATAAAGAATTGCTAAAAAATGGAACAAGATTTGGAAAAGACTACTTTGACAAGCTATTAGAAGAAATAAAAGAAATAAGATCCTCAGAAAGAAGATTTTATCAAAAAATCACAGATACTTATGCAACAAGCTATGATTATAATCCTAAAGCAAAAATATCTCAAGATTTCTTTAAAAAAGTCCAAAACAAACTACATTATGCAGTTTCAAAACAGACTGCTCCTGAAATTATATCAAAAAGAGCAAACAGCAATAAAGTAAATATGGGATTAACAAGCTGGAATAATGCACCAGATGGAAAAATCCTACTAAAAGACACACTAATTGCTAAAAATTACCTAAACAAAGAAGAAATAAATGAATTAAATGAAATTGTAACAATGTACTTAGATTATGCAGCAAATCAAGCAAGAAGACACAATCCAATGTCAATGAATGACTGGACGGAAAGATTAGATAAATTCCTACAATTCAATGAATACAATATTCTAAAAAATAAGGGACAAATTTCAAGAAAATTAGCTGAAAACCAAGCTAAAGAAGAATATAAAACTTTTAGAACAATACAAGATAAAAACTATAAATCAGATTTTGACAAGTTCATAGAAGAAAATAAGCTATTAAACAGATAAAACAGATAAATCAAAAGAGAAAATCATGAAACTAAAACAACATCAAAAATATAAAGATTCCGGAATTGAATGGATAGGTAAAATACCTGAGGATTGGGAAATATTACCAATTAAGATATATTTAGACTTTCTAATTGGAAGTACACCTTTAACTTCAAGAGAAGATTATTTTGAAGGAAATAATATTTGGCTGTTTATTACTGATTTAAATAACACTGATGAAATTTATAGTATCAAGAATTAGAAAGTGTCAAAAAGTGTGGAGGTTTTTAAAATTTTGGGTTTTTATATATGAAGAAAACCTAAAATAATGATAAAACTCCACAAAACTTTACACTCTAAAGAATTAAAAAAATATATATTAAATAAAATAAAGATTTACATATACTTAATTAAATGAGGTATTATTATGCAAAGATTACCTGTAGGACGACAATCTTTCAAAAAAATTAGGGAAAATAATTATTTGTATGTTGATAAAACCAAATATATCTATGAAATGATAGATAGTGGAGATATATACTTCTTATCAAGACCAAGACGATTTGGAAAATCATTACTATTGAGTACCATTAAAGAGTTGTTTAAAGGTAGTAAAGAACTGTTTAAGGATTTATACATCCATAATAAATGGAATTGGAAGGAAAAACATCCTGTTATACACTTGGATTTTAGTAGTCTTACAGTTAAAACTCCTGAAAAATTGGAAATGTCTCTTAATTCATTTATTGATGATATAGGAAGAAGATATGGTGTTGAATTAGCAGATAATGATTTGTACATTGATAAATTCTCTGAATTGATTAGAAAGGTCTATGAAAAAACAGGACAAAGCATAGTTATTTTAATTGATGAATATGATCTACCGATGATTGATAATTTAAATAATCAAGAGATTTTAAAGGATAATGAAAAAGTATTGGGAAGTTTTTATAGAATGCTAAAAGCCAATGAAGACTACATTAGGTTTATTTTTATTACAGGAATATCAATGTTTGCACATGTTTCCATCTTCTCAACACTAAACAATACAGATGATATTACATTAATAGATGAATACAATTCAATATGTGGATACACCCAAGAAGAAATAGAAAACAACTTCCAAGACCATATCAAAAAATTGAGTTTAAAACTTAATCTTAGCTATGAAGAATCTTTGGATAGAATTAAGCTTTTCTATGATGGATATAGTTGGAATGGTGTAGAAAAAGTTTATAATCCTTATTCAACATTATTATGTTTTAAACACAGAAAATTTTCTAAGAATTGGTTTAATACTGGTACTCCTAATCTTTTGGTTGATTATCCTCTAAAAAAACATGATATTAAAGCTATTAGTGAACCATTAAGAGTTTCCGATGGGAAACTTGAAAAATCCACAGTAGAAAATATAAGTGATGAAGTTTTACTTTTTCAAACTGGTTATTTAACTGTTGAAAGAATTGAAGAAATTGAAGATATGGTGTTTTATGATTTAAAAATACCTAATCTTGAAGTTGAAACAGCATTGTTTGAAAATCTAATCGAAATATACTCCAAAGTCCCTATCGATGAAATTATTGAATATAGGAAAAAATTTATAGGTTATGTGTTTTCTGGTGACTGTGAAGGAATAAAAGAGACTCTTGGTGATTATCTCTCACCAATACCCAATACTTTAAGAGGTCGTGATGAAAGGTACTATCATACTTTAATCTTCCGTTCACTATTAAACTCAGGATTAAAAGTTAAAAGTGAAGTGAAAACATACAATGGAAATATAGACATGATAATAGAGGAGAAAGATCATGTAATAATAGTTGAATTCAAACAAAGTAATGATGAATCAATTGAGGTCATGATAAATAAGGCATTAAAACAGATAAAAGAAAAAGAATACACAAGACCATATAAAGACAAAAAGTTGATTAAATTAATTTTAGCATTTAAAGGAAAAGAAATAGGATGTAAAATCAGGATGTAAAATCAGTACAATTAACAATTGAACATAATAATAATTTTAAAGTAATATAAATAATTTTAAAGTAATATAAATATGGTGATAAAATGGTAATGAGTGCAAATATAGAAATAGAACCAGATTTATTAAAAACTATTAGTGAAATAGCTAAAAACAAAGGCACAAGTGAAAAAGAAGTTTTAAACGATATTATAAAGAAAGGATTAGAACCCATAAGTGAAAAAGTGGATAAGGAGTGAAAATGGAAAATTTAGTTTATTTTATAGGTGCAGGTCCTGGAGATCCAGATTTAATTACAGTGAAAGGTAGAGAATTATTAAAAACAGCTGATGTCATAATTTATACTGGTTCACTTGTTAGTATTAAACATTTCAAATATTGTAAGGAGGATATGAAATCATATAACTCTGCAGAAATGACTTTAGAAGAAGTTATTGGAGTTATAGAAAAATCACATAAAGAAAATAAAAAAGTTATTCGTCTTCACACTGGTGATCCTACTATTTATGGTGCAATTAAAGAACAAATAGATGAACTTCATAGATTAAACATTGCTTATGAGATAATTCCAGGAGTTAGCTCTTTTACAGCAGCAGCAGCAGCCATAAAGAAAGAATTTACTCTTCCAGATGTTTCTCAAACAATAATAATTAGTAGGCTAAAAGGACGAACATTAGTTCCAGAAAATGAAAATCTTGAAAGACTTGCAAGTATTGGTGCTTCAATGGCATTATTTTTATCTGTGGCAATGATCGATGAAGTTGTTGAAAAACTTAAAAAAGGATACAATAAGAATGTAGCTATTGCTGTTATTCAAAGAGCAACTTGGGAGGATGAAAAATCTGTAATTGGTACTTTAGATGATATTGTTAATAAAGTAAAGGAAGCCAACATTGATAAAACAGCACAAATTTTAGTTGGAGATTTTATAGATTGTGAATATAAAAAAAGTTTACTTTATGATGAATCATTTTCACATGAATACAGAAAATCAAAAGGTGAAAAATGAAAATAGCTATTATCAGTACAACAACAAATGGAGATAAGATACTTAAAACATTAAAGGAAGAATTTGAGGATAAACATGATTATATCATTCATACATATAATAAAGATAAAATTAAAGAGTTGAAGTTGAATAATATATGTAAAAATGTAATGAATGACTTTAATGGTATTGTATTTATAAGTTCAATAGGTATTGCAGTAAGAGGAATAGCTCCTTTTATAAAAACTAAAGATATTGATCCAGGAGTAGTTGTTGTTGATAGCTTAGGAAAGTATACTGTAAGTCTTTTAAGTAGCCATTTAGGTGGTGCAAATGATCTTACCAATATTATTTCATCCATATTAGATTCAGAACCTATAATAACCACAGCATCAGATGGCTTAAATTTAATTGGACCAGATATGATTGCAAAATATAATGGTCTCATTATAGATGATTTAAATATCTGTAAAAACATAGCTTCTTTATTAATTTCTGGGGAAAAAATAGAATTCATTGATGAGAAAAATTTAATTAAGGTTCCTAAAGGATACATAAAAAAATCTGATAATTGCAAAGGAACCATAATTGTGACCAATAAATTAAAAATAGATAATCAAAATAAAAATCATGACATCCAAAACAGGAATAATCAAGATGAAAACAATCAAAATTTTAATAACACTTTAAAACTTATAAGGCAAGATATAATACTTGGTATTGGATGTAAGAAAAATTATAATAAAAATATAATGAAAGATAAGGTAATTAAAGTTTTAAATGATAATAATATAGATATTAGAAGTGTTAAAAAAATTGCCACAGTCAATATTAAATCTAAGGAAGAAGCTATTTTAGAACTTGCTAAATTTTTAAAAGTACCCATTGAAACTTTTTCTATTGAACAAATAAAAAGTGTAGAAGATAACTATGATAAGAGCGAATTTGTAAAGAAAACTTTGGGTGTCGGTTCAGTATCTGAACCAGTTATAGAACTTAGTAAAGGAAAAGTCATTGTAAATAAACTAAAACTCAATGGAATGACTTTAAGCATAGGTGTCCTCTAAAATTAGAAGAATTAAGATCTAAAATTAGAAGAATTAAGATAGTGATTAATTTATAGTGGTTTTGATAAAGCTCTTAATAATATTAATCAAATTGTATTTATATTATTCATATTATTTAAAATTTAAAGTTATGGATTTTTATAAAATGATATTTAAAATTAAATATAGTGGATTCCATAAAGTTCTTAATAAATAATTTTTTTAATAAATAAATATTATTAAACGATATTTATTTAAAATTAGTTATATTGATTATAGTAACTTTGATAAAATTTTTAATAAATAATTTTTTTTAAAAATAAGTTTTATTAAAATATATCAATTTATAATTATTTATATTATTTTATAATTATTTATATTAATTTATATTAATTTATAATTATTTATATTATTTTATAATTATTTATATTATTTTATAATTATTTATATTAATTTATATTAATTTATATTAATTTATATTAATTTATATTAATTTATAATTATTTATATCAATTTATAATCATTTATATTAATTAAATTAAGTTCATATTATTTAAAATTTAAAATTATACATTTTTATAAATTAAAATTTAAAATTAAATAATTTAACAAAAAAAATTTATTATTCAAAAGTTAAGAACTTTTTCATAATGACTATAAAATATATTTATTTAAAATTAGTTATACTAATTAAAATATATTTATATTATTTAAAATTTAAAATTATACATTTTTATAAATTAAAATTTAAAATTAAATAATTTAACAAAAAAAATTTATTATTCAAAGTTTAGGAACATTTATTCAAAATTTAGGATCATTTATTCAAAATTTAGGAACATTTCCATAATGACTATAATTTAATATAGAATCATTATCATTTTTCAAGTAAAATATCTTTTTTTATAAAATATCTTTTTTAAGAAAGATTTAAATAGTAATATTACAATATTTATAATAATGTCTTTTTTATCATTAATTCTTAAGAATCCTTTTAGGAATAAGAGCAGAGCTATTCTTGCAATTATTGGGATAGGAATTGGAATAGCTACAATTGTTGCACTTGGTTCTATTACTGCTGGTTTAACCAAATCTATAGATGAAACACTTCATACTGGTGGAGCTGATTTTTCAATCATTGGAAAAAGTGATAATTCCACAGAAAATTCTTTTGGAACAAATACATTTAGTGAAAATTGGGTTTCAATTATAAATAATGTTAGTGGAGTTAAAAAGTCTGTTGGAGTTTATAATGATAGGGTTTCAATACAGAATCGTCGTTTTTTTCATTAATAGGTATTAAATCAGATTTCATTGATTTTTCAAATTTAAAATTGATGAGGAATATAAAAATAACATTACAACTGTAAAATCCGCCTCAGATATAGAAATGATAGGAAATACATTAGATATGATAAATAGTACGTCATGGGCAATTTCTCTTTTAGCTATAGTTATTGGGAGAATTGGAATAGTAAACACTATGATAATGTCAGTATATGAAAGAACAAGAGAAATAGGTGTTTTAAAAGCTGTAGGATGGAAAAAAAGAAGAATTCTTGGAATGATTCTTGGAGAATCCATTGTACTCACTGTAACATCAGGAATTGTAGGTTCTATAATTGGAGTTATAGGGATTGAGATACTTAAGACAATAAATATCTTAAGTTCACAAATGGTACCAGTATACACCATAAACATATTTTTACAAGCATTTGGAATAGCTATTTTTGTTGGTTTAATTGGGGGATTTTATCCTGCATGGAGAGCAAGCAAACTCCAACCAACTGAAGCATTGAAATATGAATAAAAATTAGGTGATGAATTTAATGAATAATAAAAATATAGTAAAAATAGAAAATTTGGAAAAAAGCTATGAAAACGGAAATATAAAAGTTTTAAATGGTATTGATCTTGAAATAAAAGAAGGAGAATTTGTATCTATAATCGGCCCATCAGGATCAGGAAAATCAACATTGCTTAATATGCTCGGTGCATTAGATATAGTTGATAATGGGAAAATAAATGTTGCAAATTATGATTTAACTAAAAAGAAAAATCTGGATGAGTTCAGATCAGAAAAAATAGGATTTATCTTTCAATTACATAATTTAATCCCAAACATTTCTGTAATGGAAAATGTAGAAATACCTATGTATGAAACGAAACTTTCTGGTAAACAAAGAACCAACAAGGCATTGAAACTTTTAAATGATGTGGGTTTAAAAGATAAAACAAAAACCAAACCAACAAAACTATCTGGTGGAGAAAGGCAAAGAGTAGCTATTGCTCGAGCTTTAGCTAATGATCCTGCAATCATATTAGCTGATGAACCAACTGGATCTCTTGATTCAAGAAGTGGTAAAAAAATATTAGAATTATTGAATGATTTACATAAAGAAAAAAATGTCACATTAATCATAGTCACACATGACATGAATGTAGCTAAATTGGCTGATAGAATAATAGAAGTATTAGATGGTAAAATATTGAAATCTAATGATAATTCATTCTTAAATGAAGATATAAATTGTTAAATGAATATATGAAAACCAATGAAGTTTTAAACAAAGCACATATATCCTAACACTTTTATTAAGGAATGTAATATAATAGTTGTAAATAGCTTTTAGATAAAATACTAATCAGATCAATCTTACAATAACTTAATCCTATAATTTTAATTAATGATTTCTAAACAACATTAATATGATAGTCCTTATGGAAAAATTCTTAAATTTTGAATAATAAACTTTGAATGATAAATTTTTTTATTAAATTATTTAATTTCAAATATTAACTTATAAAAATCTATAATTTTAAATTTTAAATAATATAAATTAATTTTAAATAATATAAATAAATTTTTTTATTAAATTATTTAATTTCAAATATTAACTTATAAAAATCCATAATTTTAAATTTTAAATAATATAAATTAATTTTAATTAATATAAATAAATTTTAATTAATATAAATAAATTTTTTTATTAAATTATTTAATTTCAAATATTAAATTATAAAAATCTATAATTTTAAATTTAAATAATATAAATTAATTTTAATTAATATAAATAAACTTCAAATAATATAAATTAATTTTAATTAATATAAATAAACTTCAAATAATATAAATTAATTTTAAATAATATAAATAAACTTTAAATAATCTAACTGATTTTTAATTAACATTTTTTAATTATATGAATCTGTTAATTTAAAATTATTTATATTAAAGACATAATAATAAATGGATTGAAATTGGACAAATAAACATTATTAGGATTTATTGGAAAAATTGGAAATCATAATTGGTTCATAAATTATAAATGGTGAAATAATGTCAAATAAAATTAAAAAGAAAATTAAGAGATTAGATAAAATCATAGCTTCACATAATTATAAAAAGACTTTAAATGAAGTTGATAAACTTTTAAAGGATTATCCTAATAATTTAGATTTAATAAAAATAAAATCAATAGTATTAATGGAAGTAGGAAAATATGAAGAACTATTAAAATTCCATGATAGCTATTCAGAAGATATTTATACAGATATTGATATTGTTCATGTAAAAATGGTTGTATTAGAGGAATTAAAAGATATTAAAGAAATAGCTATTTTCGCCAACAAGTCTCTTATTTATTATCCAGATAATTATTATTTAGTAAACACGAATATTGATACTTTAAACGATTTTCAAATGGATATTGATGATATGAATTTTTTAAAAGACTTATTAAAAATTAATCCCAATAATGTAGATGCATATATTAATTTAGGGTATGTTTCAAACAATTTAGGTCGATTTTTTGATGATTCTTCTATGTATCAAGATGCTGTAAATTATTTTGATAAAGCTATTGAAATAACTAAATTAAATGATGATAATCCCTCTCATATTTATTTAGATAAAGGTGAATCTTTGATTAAATTTAAAAAATATGATGAGGCACTAAAAACATTTGATTTAATTGATGATGAAGACCATAATGCAGACATGAAATTTAGAGAAAAAGCTATTATTTATCGAAAATTAGGGGATTATGATATGGCCTTGAAATATATTGATAAAGCCATTGAAAAAGATAGTTTTAATCATGATTATTATTTAATGGAAATTAAAGGAACTATTTATTTGTGTATGGGAGATTATGATCTTGCTATTGAGTGTTTTAATCAAGCAAGAGATAATAATCGGAGTTCATATTATTATAAAGCATTCGCATTAAAAGAAAAGGGAGAATATTTGGAAAGTCTTAACTATTTAAACATGATTGAAGAAAGTGAATATTTAATTAAAAAAGGATGGAGAGATTATAACTATGAAAGAACCCAAAAACTTATTAAAGAAATAAATGAATTGAATAATTCCAAACAATAAAAAATAAAAAAGTTAATTTATATTTAAACAAATATTTTCATTCTATACTATTTACAAAACATTTATTTAAAAGTTAAATATATATAAAAGAATTTATCCAAATATTTATATGGTATAAATGCCATAATTATATGGTATAGATACCATAATATAATTAAAATGATAAAGTAAACTACCACTACCCTAAAGGATAGTGGCTTTTTAAGCCACAGGTTTACCAGACTCAGGGTATAGAAATATATTCTACGATAGTTAAGTCGAAAAGCACTTTCCAGTGATGCCTTAGCTGGTTACAATGTTTCTAATTATGCAGAAGTTTTCTGTGATGGTAGGGAGCAGACATTTTTAGAAGTTAAGCTTAATTATCTTTGTCGAAAGGAAGATTAGTAAACTTATTTTGGTGATAATATGGGAAAATTAAAACTTAAAATAAAAGATTTTGGTTCAATTAGTGGAGCGGAATTAGAGCTTGGGAAAATCAATATTATTGCTGGAGTTAATGGAAGTGGAAAAACTACAGCAAGTAAAATCTTATACTCTTTTTTAATCTCACTAACACATGAAGGAATTGATTTTCATAATAAGGAAATTATAAACTATTTTAATAATATCTTATCTTTTGTTCGTTTAAATCCAGAATACAGCTTTTTTCATGACACTGAAATTTTTGATATTGAAAAAAAAGTTTTAGCTAACAATTTTAGTTTAAAAGATTTTGAGTATGTTTTAAATGAATTGAAAAGCTCTGACTTAATTTATTCTTCTAAAAATTTTAAAGAATCTATTGAAAAATTAGAGGACAATGTGTTAATTAAAAATAATATTAATAAACGAATATCTTTAATTTTTAAAGAAATTATTGAGAATGAATTTAGTCAAGATATAGGGCATAATAATAATACATCAGCTACATTACAAAATGGAAATGGTGGGTTTTCAGTTAATTTTCCATTAACTGAATCAAATATTAATTATAAAAAGATTAATTTCCCAATTAACGGGGTTTTCTATATTGAAACACCATTTATTTTTGATTTTTTAAATGTAGGCACATTTAAAAATGATTTTGGAATTTTTTTATTTCATCAATTATCTTTAATAAGGTATTTAGCTTTAAATGAAAAAAAGAGCAAATCTTATTTTGAAAAAAAAGGTAATGAATTGAATGGTAATCCATTGGATATAATTCAAAATATTATGCAAGGTAAAATACAGTATGATAAGAAAAAAGAGAAGTTTACTTACAAAAAATCCAATGATAGTGAATATGAAATTAAAAACACTGCTGCAGGAATAAAAACTATTGGAATATTGCAAGGATTATTAAATAATGGATTAGATACTAATAGTTTTATAATTATGGATGAACCAGAAGTTCATTTACACCCATCTTGGCAGATAAAGTTAGCTGAAGCTATTGTTTTATTGTCAAAGTATGAAAATATTAATTTTTATATTAATTCTCACAGTCCTCAATTTATTGAAGCAATTGATGTATACTCTAAGAGGTATGAATTAGAAAATGAAACTAATTTTTATATAACTCAGGAAAAGAAGGATTTAGGGAAATTCGACTTTATTAAAATAGAAAGAAATCAACTTAAAATTTTATATAGGGATTTATCTAACTCATATAACATTATCGACAGAGTTGGGGCTGAAAATTTTGCAAAAGATTTTTAGGTGGGATTTTTGGTGAGTAATAAAACATTATTCAAAGAATTTATTAATTCTTATCATACTAACTCAAAGTATTCTAAATCAATCACTAAGCTTTCAAAATCAAAAGAAAAACCTCCTCGTTCTGCAGTTGAAAGTTCAATTCGATTAATATCAGGAGACAAATTAAAAAAGAAAATTAATAAATGGCTTAATAACAATCAGATTAATATCAATGAACATTCAAGTGTGGATGGAATTGGTCATTTTTATGATGGAAATAAATTGAAACTATTATTTGTTGAGTTTAAACACATTTCTAAGGATGATAAAAAAGATTTAGATAATATGATAAAGAAATGTAAAAAAGATTTAAAAATTAAACCTTTAGAATCATTAAATTGTGTGTTACCTCACCTTATTGATAGATTTTGTCAAAATGAAAAATATTGTGGCAAAGAAAAAGAATTTGTTTCATATCTTTATAGTTGCCCTAAAGCTTATATCTGTGTTATAAATGACTCTTCTCCAAATAAATTATTTTCTCAACATTTAATGGAAAATCAGGATATTTTTGACATTGAGAGGTTATCAAAACATCCTTTTGATAAAGTAGAAACTATGAATCCTAATAAATTCAAAGAGTTCCTTAAAATTAAATTTAATTCATAACATATAGTACTTTACCAAACTTTTTTAACATATATAAGATTATTTAAAATCCGTTCTTAGGTAGTCAATTTCAAGTTTGAGAAAATTTAAAATGTTTTATACATGTTATTCAGCATGAGTAATATGTTACAAAGGTTAATGGAAACACTATATTATTACATGATTATATATTTAAAATAACAAAAATGATTATATTAATTGCATAACTGAGTTGCTATTCATGACATTAAAAACATTAAAAGTTTACATTGAAAATTAATAATTTAAAAACTTTAAATTGTGAAAAAGTTTCACTTAATCAAGAAATGGAGGATTTAGCTGAATCTTATCTTGAAAGGAATATAGTTAGTAGGCAGTATGCTGGTCATGCTTTATTTATAGCTATTGCAACTGTAATTAGTGTTGATGTATTGGTAAGCTGAAATTTCAAACACATAGTTAATTTAAGAAAAATTAAAAGGTTTAATGCTGTAAATTTAGGCAGTGGATATCATATTTTAGAAATAAGAACCCCCCAAAAGAGTTGATATATAATGAACGAAGAAATTTTAGATTGTGTGAAATTTAAAAGACAATTGCAAAAGAATGTTTGGAAAAAAAGTGGAGCAAAAAATTTACATAAATATGTTGAATATATAAATAAATCTTCTTTTTAATTAGTTAGATGGGTTTATGATTGAATCAAAATGAAATTATGAAAGTTTAGATATTTAAATAATTGAATTCTGCAACAGTCTCTATAAGGTATTAAGGTGAATTGATGGCAATAGATTACTATAAAATTTTAGGTATAAGCAAAGAAACTAATCAAAATGAAATAAAAAAAGCTTATCGCGATTTAGTCTTAAAATTTCATCCAGATGTTAATGAAGAAGATACTACTGAAAAATTTAAAGAAATAAATGAAGCTTACCATATCTTGTTAGATAATCTTGAATGGAACCGCAAATATCAGGAACATGAAAAAATGAGTGGTTTCAGATATGAAAATCCAATTTCTGATGATGATTTAAAATCATTAATAAGTCAATTAGTTAATTCTTTAAAAAATTCATCTTTAGATGTTAGACAACAAGCTGCACTTGATTTCATGAATTATTCTAAAGGATCTGGACATTATAAAGATTATTCTTTTTTTAGTTATAGTTCTATAGGTCAAAGTAATGCTAATAGATTCAATAAATGTTGTAGAGAAGTTGCCTTTGATTCAATTATTGAAAGACTTAAATACGAAAATGATATTTTTGTGATACATGCTTTATTTGATTGTTTAGGTAATTTAAATGATGATAGGGCTATCATGCCATTAATTGAATATTTAAAATTTGTTGAAGAACCATATCCTGTTGGACAAGAACCATATCATATTGGACAAATTTTAATTAAAATTAACTCTGAGAAGACAGTGAATCCTTTAATATCCATGATTGATACTGTGAATGAAAAAATTAAAAGAATCATATTCTTTGTTTTAGGAAAATTAGGATATGAAAATATAGTTAATACTTTAATCCAACATTTAAACGAAAAGGACATATATACTAGAAGAAGAGTAGTTGAAGCTTTAGGGAATATTGGGGATAAAAAAGCTTTAAATTATCTAACAGAAATGTTAAATGATGAGGCAGCTGTTGTTAGGAAGTCAGCTGTTATTTCATTAATTCAAATTGGAAGTAGCGATACATTTGATTTGGTCATCAATATGCTAAATGATAAGTCTATGTCCGTTAAAAAAACGACAATATGGTCACTTGGTCAATTTGGTGACAGTAATGTTGCTAATATGTTAATTAAGTTTTTGGATGATGAGTCTGATACAATTAAAAAGGTAACAATTAATTCTCTTGCAGAGATTGGTAATGAAGAAACTATTAAACACTTAGAAATAATTTTAAATAATAATGTTGATAGGTATATAAGAGAATCTGCTTATATAGCTATTGGTAAAATTAAATATAAGAGTCTTTATGGTAATTTAACAAATTCAATAAAAAAAATTAATGTCGTCAAATCAAGAATTAAAAATCAATTTTTTGAAGTGCCTGAATGGAATGTATACTATCCAAGCTTGAATGATGCAACTAAAGAACAAAAAGAATTTTATGAATTGTGGAAATCTGAATATGAGAAGAATAATTATTTGTATATTAATGAGAATTTTTCTTACATATTTGTCTTTTTATATGAGGTTATAAATAATTTCATTGAAAATGAAGACATAAACTATTTATTATATAATTTCGACAAAATTGAAGAAGGATATGGAATATATACTAAAATTGCTGATTATTTAGTTCGATGGAAAATTGATGCATATTTATTCTTAGGAGATAAGGAAAAAGGATTAAAAATCCAATTAGATGAATTAAATAAAACAGATAAACATCATGATCTTCGAGAATTTCTGAGAATTACAGCTATATTAAATAATAAGGATATTTCACTTATAAATGGAGATATTTTAGTTAAAATGTATTCTAATGTTTTATCAAAGTTTGGTAAAAATCATCAAGAAGAAATTAAAACTTTAGCTTCTAATATATTAAATGAATTTAAAGAACTAAATACTAAAGATATATTACACTATTTTATTGATGAGTTCTGTCATGAAGAATTGATGGATAGTGATTACATTAAATTAAAAAGTTATTTCCCGACCAAATCTGCTTTTCAAGAGGAAAAAAATAATTTTTGGGTTAGTAAAGAAAATATAAACCTAGGATTCAATGGATTTACTGGAGTTCCAGTTGGTGCTGGTGGTTTAAGTATAAAGATAAATTATGATAAAAATGGTGAATTGAATGTTGTAAAATCAAATAAGAATTACCGTGATAAATTCAATAGAGATGAAAAAATCTTATTTATACCAGGTATTGCTCGCAGAGCATTGCAAATTGAATTAAAAGTTATTTTAAGAAAAAGTGAAAATATTCTTAGGATGGAAAAAGGACAAGAATCAATTAAAGAAAGATTAGCTAATTTTTAATTTAAAAGAAATTAAAATTAATGAGATTTTATATAAGAATGGGCAATAATTAGCCAGTAGTCAAAAATAATCTATTATTTCATGAAAATAGATAGTTCAACATGTGTATGTAAATCAATAAAGGGACTGGTTCTTTTGATCAAACTTTTTCTAAAAGTTGGATAAAATTAATATAAAAGAAACTCTAAAAATTAATAATATTAATGGGTTTATTGCAATTTAATGTCTGATATTTTTTTATTTGGTTTAATAAGTGATTAAATGGTTTATAAAAGATTAATAGAAAAAAGAGATTTACTTAACAAGAATAAGAATTTATTGAGTGAGGAACTTATAGAAAATTACACTACTAATTTTGATATAAATTTTGCTCATGATTCAACTGCTATTGAAGGAAATACTTTAACATTAATAGAAACAAAACTTTTAATCGAGGATAAAATATCTGTTGGATCAAAGAGTTTAAGAGAGATATATGAAGTTGTAAATCATAATAAAGCTTGGGAGTTTGTCAAAAAGAATGTTAAAGAGAAAAATGATTTAAATGAAGATATTGTAAAAGAAATTCATAGGATTTTAATGGAGAATATTTCTGAAGGTGGAACCTACAGAGATGCTGATGTTATAATAACTGGTGCTAAACATAATCCTCCAAGTCATTTTATTATTAGATTTGAATTAGATAATTTTTATAACACTTTAAAAGAGAATAATTTTAATGAATTAGCTTTAGTTGCTTATACCCATGCTGAATTTGTTAGAATACATCCTTTTATAAATGGTAATGGTAGATTATCAAGAATTATCATGAACTATCAATTATTACAAAATGGTTTCCTACCAATATCAATTAAAACAGAAAATAAAGGTAGTTATTATGATGCTTTAGAGGAATATGGGGTTAATGATAATTTAAATTCATTAATTGAACTTATTCATAAATTAGAAGAAGATCAATTAGACTTTTATTTAAAACATATTAAACATGAAATTAGATAGTATGTTGGTTGTGATAAAGTTCTTAATAAATAGTTTTTTTTAAAATTAGATGTTATTAAAATATATTTATTTAAAATTGGTTATATATCAATGTTAAATATAAAACTAATCTGAGAAAAAACTTTTAAATAATGATTTATATTAAATAAGTGGAGATATAAAAATGAAAAATTTCTTAAGTTGACAGCATCATTAGGAAATAGAAATATTTATATACTATCATGATATAAGTTTATATATTATTATGATATACAAATAAACAACTGAGTTTCTAATCAATAAATTCTTCAAATGATTAAACTTTGTTTTCTAATAATTTAAAAACTAAGTTCTAAAAAGTGTTAATGCTTATAGATCTCTTTTTTATTTTAATATCTATTATTTTAATATCTATTATTTTAATAATTAAAAATTTTTCATTTTATAATATAAATTTTTTACATATCTACAATTTTTTCATGACAATACAATGAAGGAGGATAATAATGGCAAGATTTGAAGAAGCTGAAAATAGAATTTTTAAGGTTAAAATTTGTTTAAAATGTAATGCACGTAATCCTGCAAGAGCAAAAACTTGTAGAAAGTGTGGTTATAAAGGTCTAAGATTTAAAGCCAAAGAAGCAAGAGGATAACATTATTAAAATAGATTATTAAAATAAAATAATCTTATTATTAAAACTAATATTTTATTATTATTAAAACTAATATTTTATTATTATTAAAACTAATTTGTTTAAAAAAATAAATATTTAACTATAGTATATTTGATAAATTGCTTAATAAATAATTTTTTTAAAAATAAATATTATTAAAAAATATTAATTTAAAATTATTTATATTAATTAAAATAAGTTTACATTAATTAAAATTTAAAATTATAGACTTTTATAAATTAATATTTAAAATTAAATAATTCAATAATAATAATAATAATAATAAAAATGAAAAAATTTATCATTCAAAATTTAAGATAATATAATAAAAATTTATCATTCAAAATTTAAGATAGTATAATAAAAATTAATCATTCAAAATTTAAGAACTTTTCTATAAAGACTATAATTAAATCTAATCTTTTATTTCACTATAATTTTTATTTTATTAAAAATGTCTATATTTTTATTAAAATTTTTATAAGTCATCTAATTTTTAAAATTATTAATGAAAAATGAAATAAATAAGTAAAAAAAGGATATAAAATGTTTTTACCTTATTAAATTGTATTATATTCTATTTTTTTAAATTTAGGGATTGAAATGTTTGGAGTAGTAGAAGAACAATTTAGGGAGATATTGAAAAGTCGTAAGCTACATCTTACTTTAATTGATCCAGATGAACAAAGCCCCGAAACTTCAGTTAAAATAGCTAAAGCAGCTATTAGGGGTGGAACTGATGGAATTATGTTGGGTGGTTCTACAGTTGATTTCAATCAAATTAATTTAAGTGCGAAGGCATTATCTGAAAATATTGAACATCCGATTATTATATTTCCTGGTAATCCGAGTAATGTAAGTAAATATGCTGATGCTATTTTTTTCATGAGTTTTCTAAATTCAAGCAATCCTTATTGGTTTATTGAAGCACAGTCATTAAGTGCTATTTCTGTTAAAAAATCAGGAATTGAACCTATTCCTTTAGGATATATGGTTGTTGAACCTGGAGGAACTGTGGGTTGGGTTGGAAGTGCAAAACTTGTTCCTCGCAATAAACCTAAAATTCCTGCATCTTATGCTATGGCAGCAGAATACTTAGGCATGCGATTTTTCTATTTAGAAGCTGGTTCTGGAGCAGATGAATCAGTCACTGAAGAAATGGTTAGTTATACTAAATCAAGTGTAGATAATATGATTCTTATTGTTGGTGGTGGGATTAGAGATAAGGATAAAGCATATAAATTAGCTATTTCTGGTGCAGATATTATTGTGACTGGAACGATTGTTGAAGAAACAGATGATGTTGAATCTAAAATTTCTGAGATTGTATCTGGAATTAGACTTGCTAAAACTTAACTCAAATCATTTCATATTTTGAGGATTTAAATGTTAAAATCATTATATAAAGAAGCTATTGAGAAAAGAAAATATATTAAAGAGAAAATTGGAGATATTAGTGGGAAGGACATTAATGTTGAAGATAAATGGATTAATAAACCTTTAAATAATAATATTAAAGAGTTTAAAATATCTGCTGGGGATGGAAGTATTCATAAACGAAACCTTTTAGGATTTGTTTTCTATGCAATAGCTATTGAATCTTTAATATATGATTCTATCTCCCTTAACAAACTTGAACATTCAAAGGTAGATATTGTAGGAAAAAGTAATAATAGTTCTGATCGTTTAAGAAACTATATGGAAATATATGAAATAAAGAATGCTAATAAAACAATCAATGATTTTAATCCAGATTATTACCTATTTGATGGTTCTATTTTTGGTCATTTGATTAGACCAATTCCAATGGAAAATGATATGCCTAAAAATGAAAGAATTGAGCTCATAAATCTATGTAAAAAGTTTTTAGACACTGGTATTAAGGTTAATATACAATCCAATTATCTTAAAAAAAATTTTGAAGAAGAACTGAGGGAATACAAAAAATATAAACCAATATTTTACTTAGAATACATTGAAAAACTTGTTAACTTAGCTAATTTATTAAAAAATAAGGAAAAAATAATAGCTATTTCTAAAACATCAAGTTCCACAGATTATTTCAATGAAAAATTCCCTGACTTAGCTATTTTTAATAGATTTACTAAAAAGACAGGCTATAGTCTACCAAGATATGTTGAAGTTTCCCATTCCATAAAACATGATTTTCCTGTTGAAGATGATTTTTTTAGAAAATTAATCTTTACAATATTTTACATCAGATTAGAAGATAATAAAAATATTTTAAAAGTTGAACTTCCTTACCAAGCAGATGATAATGATATTAATCAAGTGATTGATGTTTTAGTAAAATATTCGACTGAAGGGTATCCTTATTTACTTAAAAAAACCCATAATGATGTGATTATTAAGAAAAAAGACATGGATCATATTATTCAAATTGTTGGCATTTATGAAAAATCAGGACGAGAAATGCTAAATTAAAATCAGTAAAGATTTGAACAGTACAATAATAGACAGCAGAATAATAGACAGTACAATAATAAATTAATGTAAAATAAATTAAGTTTAGAAACAACATGATGAGTTGATAATATTAAAATTAAAGCCGAAATTCAAGTAGAGTATAGGGAAAAAGAAAAAGCAAAAATAGCTTTTAAATCTCTTGAAGCAGATAATAAGGGATTTGTGCAATCTTCCATTGAGGATAATACTATTAATTTTAATATTGACTCGAATTCCTTAGGAACATTTTTATCAATAGCTGATGACTTAATTTTTTCTGAGTTAACTGTTGAAAAAGTTTTAGAATCTAATTTAAATAAATAAAATATAGTTTAAATAAATAAAATATAGTTTAAATAAATAAAATATAGTTTAAATAAATAAAATATAGTTTAAATAAATATAATTAAAAAATAACATATTATATTTATTAGGGTAAAGTTCTTAAATTTTAAAATGATGATTTTTTTATTAAATTATTTAATTTTAAATATTACTTTATGAAATCTATAATTTTAAAGTAATATAAATAATTTTTAATTAATATAAATAATTTTTAATTAATATAAATAATTTTTAATTAATATAAATAATTTTTAATTAATATAAATAATTTTTAATTAATATAAATAAATTTTAATTAATATAAATAAATTTTAAATAGTATAAATAATTTTAAACTAATATTTTTTAATAATAATTATTTTTAAAAAAAGTTATTTATTAAGAATTTATCAAAACCACCATATAAATTCCCCTATTAAACCAATGAAGATATCACTCTCTTCAACTTCTTTTAAATATATTTTATCAAGAGATCTACCCTCAGCAACTGTGTTTTCAAATATAAATACTTCAAACAAATTACTATATATTGGTGTGTTTTCTATAAATTGTTTGATTGACAATCGTATGTGTTCAAATTCCTTTTGATTACTACTTACAAAAATCTTCAATTTTGACATCCGAGTTCCACCTATATTTTACTTGATTAAAATGAATAATGTTTGATTGTTAAACTATTTATTAAAAATTGTTTCATCTTATTGTTTCATTTCTGCAACAATAATGAAACAATAATGAAACAATAATAAACAATAATAAACAATAATGAAGTAGTATTTGTGGTTTCTAACTAATAAATATTTAGAAAGTCTATGATATAGAGTGAAGAATTGTTGTGATTAATCATTTATATTCTTATTTTTTATACAATGAATCTATTCTACATGCATTAATCTCCATGTATTTACATTTTATTTACTTTAATTTTACATTTTATTTCTAATCTTGTTTTATTCTGTTTAAATGCCAAAGCAAGCACTATTAAGTCATTATTTAAATATTTTTCCCAATATTTCTTCTCATAAACCTGATTAAAAGCTTTATCAATTAAATTATCAATTTTCACAGAGTCTTGCTGACTATACTTCATCTCAACAATGATAACAGTCCCCACACTATCATTACGAACAAAACTATTTTTAATAACTGAATCTATCCTACCATCATGAGTAGCCATTTCCGAATCGACTTCAAACCCCAATGACCTCATAGCAATAATAGCTATTGACTGATAATACCTCCAATCCCTTATTTTAAGCCAATATGGAATATTTGCAATTTCTAACCTTAACTTATTATAAAAACTTTCACAAGATCCATCCTTTAATTCTTCTAAAATATCATTTTTCAAATTCTTAAAAGTTTTTTCAGTGTTTTCATAATATTCATCAAAAAGATTCTTATTTAAAGACTCCTCAACCTCAAAATTAGGCACAGCTAAAGTATATTCAATTCTTCCATCATGATCCTCTTTTTTTACAATAGTTAAATAACCACTTTGAAATAACAATGGAATTTGTTTAATTTTCTCAACATCAAATATAGTGAAATCAGAATCAAAAAGAGTTACAGCTTCAAAAGGATCTTCAATATCCATAACATTCCTCTTTAAAATTTTAACCAAAAAGTTAGGAGTTCCAGTTTCAAACCAATAATTACCTAATTCCTTCTTTTTAAAAAATCCTAAAAGAGAATAAGGATTATACAAACGATTTTCACCATCCCAACTATAACCATCATACCATCTCTTAATATTTGAAATAGCTTCATCATAAGTAATATTTTTCTCTTTAGAATACTCTTCTATGTAATCAGCAAAATATTCATTTAATTCGCTCTCACTTATACCACAAATCTCTGAATATTGATTATCTAAACTTAAATCATCAAAATTATTGAGTTCAGAGAACACACTTGTTTTTGAGAATTTACTAACCCCAGTTAAAAAAACAAATCGTAAGTATTCCTCAGAACTCTTTAAAACACCATAAAAACCTTTTAATACATCCCTATTATCCTCAGCTACTTTTATATTATCAATATTATCAAGTATAGGATCATTAATAAAAAAATTTTTCATTCAAAATTTAAGAACTTTTTCATAAGGACTATACTTTAATCTCCATGTATTTTATCTTTTATTTATCCTTTATTTAGTTCTCTTTTAATTTTACATTTTATTTCCAATCTTAATTTATTCTGTTTAGATGCTAAAACAATTACTATTAAATTATTATTTAATATTTTTCACAATACTTATTCTCATAAACCTGATCAAAAGCTTTATCAATTAAATCATCAATTCTCACAGATTCCTGAGATGACTATTGATACTATTTGTATATGTAAGTTAAAATTTTGTATTTAACTTCTTTGTTTTTAAATGCAATTCCCACAAAAATGATTGTTTTTTTATTTTGATAAGGTTTATAACAACCATTTTCTTTGATTTGTTTTACAGCAACATTAATTGTTTTCTTTTTAATTGTTAAATAACCACTTTGTAAAAGAATATTCTTCAAATCAAGATTTTTCACATCAAAATTAGGAAAGGAACCGAACAACATCAAATCTTTATCAAAGAAAACATTAATATTATTCTGTTTTTCTATAATAGTAATTAAAAAACTCAGTGTACCAGTTCAAACCAATAATTATCAAATTCATCAGTATCAAAGAAAGATAGTATTGAATAAGGATTATAAAGAATAATTAGATTTGAATTTTTTAAAAATGTGCAAAGTAATAGGGTTCTAAGAGGTCAAATGCAAAGCATTTCCCTTTAACTTACATATCTAATAGCATTACTGTATGACCTCAAGGAGTCAAGAATCAAATCTATTAACCTTTTAACTTACATATCTAATAGCATTACCGAGCATATTGGAATATCTTGGATTATCAGCTTCAGGATGTGGACCAAATAATATGGTTTTTCCATCTCCATAAGTATCTAAAGCAATACTCATTTTTCCAGACTGTCCTACTCCTTGTATTCCATTGTAAGTAGCAAGTGATGTTGCACCTTGACTATTACTGTACATTGCTGGACCATTTTCATGATCGATAGTATATTCTCCAGCAGGGATTCCTAAAACATTACTTCCGTCAGAATTTACATTAATTTTTGTTAAACCTTCATGATATACAGCAACACAATTAATATGTGGAGCAACACTATATGCATCATAATTACCATCTACATGCTTAGCTCCAGCATAAGCTCCTGCACAAATACCTATATATCCATGCCCAGAACTTACAAATACTCTAACAATATTTCCGTTAACATAATCAAAATAAATATATCCATGAGTTCCTCCAGGCATCAATAGAACATCAACACCAGTAAGGTCGTCCATAGTATTAACATGGCTTATTTTTTTTATATTGATTTTTGACTCTGGATGATTAATATTATATTCTTGGATTGTTGCCTCTGCACGGTTTACACAATTCGCTATTGAACCTGGACCATTATAAATAGCTACTTGAGTTGCTGACAATGCTCCTATACTACTTAATAACAATATAGATATTATACTTAAACTAAATATTTTTTTAAACATATTATTCACCTCTAAATTTTTTTATTTAGTAATTGATTTTTATTTAGTAATTGATTTTTATTTAGTAATTGATTTTTATTTAGTAATTGATTTTTATTTAGTAATTGATTTTTATTTAGTAATTGATTTTTATTTA
>JAITPS010000182.1 GCA_031289325.1 Candidatus Methanovirga meridionalis | reverse complement strand
ATATAAATTTATTTTAATTAATATAAATAATTTTAAATTAATATTTTTTAATAATATTATGATTTTAAAAAAGCTATTTTAATAATATTTAATTTTAAAAAAGTTGTTTATAATCATTATAAAAAAGTTCTTAAATTTTAAAATGATAATTGTTTTTATTAATTTATTTAATTTTAAGTATCATGTTAATAGATTATATAATTTTAAATTTTAATTAATATAAATTTATTTTAATTAATATAAATAATTTTAAATTAATATTTTTTAATAATATTATGATTTTAAAAAAGCTATTTTAATAATATTTAATTTTAAAAAAGCTATTCATAGTCATTATGGAAAATTAAGAAAATATACTAAAAATTTGATGTCATGTATAATATCTGAATTTTTTCTGCCTAAAAAATATTTACAGTACCAATTAAATAAAACATCCTATTTGTTTTTGAAACTTCCTTAGTGGTATCTAAAAACTTTTTTTCAAAACATATTCAAAAACGTTAAAGTTTATATTTTTCCCTTCTTTCAATAACTTTTTTTGCATCAATTTTTCCCTTAAATTCAGCTCCATCTCTATAAGGTTTACCTAATTGATCAAAAATCTCATTAATGTTTCCTTTTAAATCTTTGACATTGAATTTATATTCATTTTCACTTTCTTCAGTTAAATCAATTTCTTTATTTACGAGACCCTGATCCGTTGAAATATTTTTTCTAATTCTATAAAGAATATCTGAAACATTAGAATGAAGTTCATTATTATTCTCAACTCCCCTTATTTTTCTATTTAGGTTCCGTTCAAATCTATCTATAAATATTGAAACTTCATTGTTAAAAAGGTTCATTCCTTCATTAGACAATGTTTCTAAAAAACAATAGAGTAATTTACTACAAGCACTTTTTCCAGTAGCATTTTTCCCAGCGATAATATTAATTTACCTAATTTAATATTGGTCTTTTCAATAGATCCAAAATTATTTATTTCTAAAATTAAGTCTTTTTCCATTTTATTTCAACCTCATATTAAAATGATTTTCTAATGTTAATTAAAAAATCTTTACACTGTTTAAGTTATTCTTTCTTATATTATTTATATATTATACAGAACTTCAATTAAAGTTTCTTTAATAAATCAATTTTATTACCACTACTCCTTATCTCAACATTCTGGAATTTTGAATAATTAGTCTTAACACCATCATCTAAATCAATAGCTATTTGTTTATTAGCAATATGTCCTAAAGCTTCATCATATTTTTTTGTTTCTTCTAACTGTTTTAATAACTTTGTATTATCTTTTTCAGCAATAGCTATTTCATTTTTGTTTGTAGAATTTTGTATTATCTGTTGATTATTATTAATAGCTATTTCTAATGCCATTTGAGTTTTATGAAGATAATCAGTTCTTATTCTTGCAACGGTATCTGGTGTATATCTATGCATGTAAATTAATGCTTTAAATCCGTTTTCTTTCCCACTATCGAATAACCAGTATATTGGTGTTTTTTTATATGTTTTCAAATGGTCTTTGTAGAAGTCTGTTAAGAAGTAATTTCTTATTACTTCCCGATAAGTTTTTCCTTTTTTACCTAAAGCATTGGCTATGAATTTAAGATTTTCTTCTAAGGTTTCTTCCCAAAAAGTGATTTTAAGGAATTCTGAGAATTTAGTTATTATATCATCCACAAAATGTTCATTGTCTAAAACAGGGATTATATTATCCTCATCTGGAATGAATTTTTGGTATTTGAAATGATCAATATTTTCACCAGCACAAATCAAACCATCTTCATCTAAAGAGTAACGACCAAACAAACAACCTATAAAATATGAAATAAAACTTTTAACATCTCTTTCTAAATCTGCTTTATTAATTGTAATTTCAGCATCTTCTAATTTAGGAGAAGTATTTAATTTATAAATTTTAAAAAATATTTCATTTAGACTTTCTTCATTGTTTCTTAAGTTATAAAAATTTGTCTCAGTAATTTTTATCCATTGATCGTATGCTGATGATATTAAACCATCATGAGTTTCATTTTCCAAAAATGGATGTTTAGTAAAGTTCCAACTTGTTTCAAAATTATTCCAATCATTTTTTGATAAATCAATATTTTCTTTAACTAATTCATTAACAATATCAAGATTTTCAGAATAAATAACAGGCAACGATTTTATATTCCCCACAGTATAATTTAATGTTGGAGAAATAAGGCTTAATATGGACTTAGACACCTTTGAATTTAAAAAACCTAACAGATAAAACATGTCTGCAGTAGTAAATACTGATAAACCTGCATTATCAAATAAAAAACCGTGTGGAAAAAATCTAAATGCAATACTTCCACTTGAAACTTTTGACCAACTTATACTTTCTTTAAAGTAAAAAATTTTGTTAGACAAAGCTGATGGTTTGAAATTTTTTAATTCATATCCATCATTTTCATAATTTATAATATATTCTTGATTTCCATACCATTTTCTGAAACTCCCCCCTTTGTTGTGTGGAAACCATTTTTTATTTGAGTCTTTAGCATGTATAAAATCTTTTGTATTAAATCCAACTTTATCAATCTCAACTTCATGCCAAAATCTTAAAAACCTATCATTATTTCCTGTTTTTAATCCTTCTTTAACATCACTCATTAAACCTAATTTTTTACCATTTTTAAAAGCATTTATAATCTCAGGTTCAATCCAATAAGCTATTGGTGTTCCTGGAATATTTGAAAAACTTTTTTGTTCTACAAAATACTTATAATCAACATGACAATTAACAGATTCTAAAACTTTTTCCCCTTGTATATCCATTCCACCCATAAAATCAGACAATTTAAGATAAGTACCTTTAAAATTTAAATTACTATTTCTCAATACAAAAGTACACAATGGAACAGTTGCATCAGCAAAAGCAGAATA
>JAITPS010000179.1 GCA_031289325.1 Candidatus Methanovirga meridionalis | reverse complement strand
TTAAAATTAAATAATTTAATAGAATAATATTTAAAATTAAATAATTTAATAGAATAATATTTAAAATTAAATAATTTAATAGAATAATATTTAAAATTAAATAATTTAATAAAAAAATTATTATTTCAAAATTTAAGAACTTTTCCATTATGACTATAATTTAATAAAAAAATTTATCATTTTAAAATTTAAGAACTTTTCCAAAATAACTATAATTCAAAAATTAAAATTAAGTTTATAAAAGGACAATAATATGATTTTTCCATCATTAAAAGAAGTAAAAGAAATAACAGCTAATAATAATAAATATAAATGTATTCCAATAGGATATGAAATATTTTCAGATATTAAAACTCCAATTGAAGTACTTAAAATTCTGAAAAATAATAATAATCATTGCTTCATGTTAGAAAGTGTAGAGGATCTAAAAAGATGGGGAAGATATACAATAATTGGATTTGATCCAAAACTGGAAATTAATTGTGAGAATCAACTTCTTCAAATAAAAGGTTATAAAAATATAGAAAAAAAAACTAATAATCCTGGAAAATATATTAAAGAAATAATAGCTGAAAACAGAAGCCCTAAAATAGCTGAATTACCTCCATTTACAGGAGGATTAGTAGGATATTTTGCATTTGAATACATAAAGTACAGTGAGCCTTCACTTGATTTTGATTTGAATGAGAAAAATAATAAAGATTTCAAAGAAAACAATGAATTATTTGGTAAATTTTTCAATGAATCATTTAAAGATGTTGATTTAATGTTATTTGATAAAGTCATTGTTTTTGATAACTATAAACAAAAAATGATTCTAATCATCAATATTAAAACTGAAAATCTTGAAGAGGAATATGAAAAAGCTATTAAACAATTAAATAATTTAGTTAATTTAATTAAAAATGGTGAATCAATTGATGAGGTAGAAAATAGGCTTAAATTGATAAGTAATTTTAAACCACTATTTTCTAAAGAAGAGTACTGTGAAATGGTTATTAAGGCAAAAAATTATATAAAAGAAGGAGATATCTTCCAGGTTGTATTATCCAATCCTTTATCTTGTGAAATACAGGGAAGTTTATTGGATACTTATAGAGTGCTTAGAATAACTAATCCTTCTCCTTATATGTTCTATTTTTTAAGTGACAAAATTGAAATAGCTGGAGCATCACCTGAAACTCTTGTAAAACTTCAAGATAAAAAATTATATACCTTTCCATTGGCTGGAACAAGACCAAGAGGAAAAGATGATGCTGAAGATAAGAAGTTTGAAGAAGATTTACTTTCTGATGAAAAAGAACTTGCAGAACATAATATGTTGGTTGATCTTGGAAGAAATGATATTGGGAGGGTGGCTGAAATTGGTTCGGTTAAACTTGAAAAATATCTTAATATTGAAAAATTTTCTCATGTAATGCATATTGGTTCAACTGTAATTGGAAAATTAAAAGAAGATAAAGATTTTTTGGATGTTATTAATGCTATTCTTCCAGCAGGAACCTTATCTGGAGCACCTAAGATTAGGGCTTGTGAAATTATAAATGAATTAGAAAATAATAAAAGAGGCATATATGGGGGAGCAATTGGTTATATTAGCTTATCTGGAAATGTTGATACATGTATATCTATTAGAATGGCTTTTGCAAAAGAAAATAAAGTTTTCATCCGATCAGGAGCAGGAATTGTTGCAGATAGTGTTCCTGAATTAGAATTTGAGGAATGTATGAACAAAGCAAAAGCAGTGTTAAATGCTTTAAAATTAGCCACATCCATCGAGGAATGAAATACCGATATTTTAATAATGTTGAGAAAAATGATTTGCAAGGAATTGATAAAATGATTTTACTTATAGACAACTACGATAGTTTTTCTTATAATTTGTATCAAATGATTGGTGAGTTAGATGAGAATATAAAAGTTATACGAAATGATGAATTAAATTTATTAGAAATTCAAAATATTAGTCCAGATTTTATTGTTATATCTCCTGGACCAGGAAAACCTGCAGATGGAGGAATATCAATTGAAGTTATAAAAAAATTTCATGAAGATCTTCCTATTTTAGGAATATGTTTAGGGCATCAATGTATTTATCAAGCTTTCGGAGGAAAAGTTAGCTATTCAAAAAAGTTGGTCCATGGAAAGGTTTCTAATATTAATATTAATAACAAAAATCCAATATTTAAAAATTTAAAAACTGAAATCCCAGTAGGTCGCTACCATTCTCTATCAGCGATTGAAAGCTATTTACCTGATGAGTTGTCCATAATAGCTAAATCAAAAGAAGACAATGAAATTATGGCAATAACTCATAAGAAGTATCCTGTTTATGGTCTTCAATTTCACCCAGAATCAATATTAACCCCTAATGGTTTTAATATTTTAGAAAACTTTCTAAATTTATGACCATATATTGATTTAAATACAATATTGATTTATAATTAAAATAAATATTTTTTATTAAAATATGATTTCATAGTCCTTATGGAAAAGTTACTAAACTTTGAAATGATAATTTTGTTATTAAATTATTTAATTTTGAATATAATTTTATAAGAACTTATAATTTTAAATTTTATTTAATATAAATGATTTTTATTTAATATAAATGATTTTTAATTAATGTCTTTTAATAATATTTATTTTTTATTTATTAAAAACTTTATTGAATAAAATATATTATATTTAATTTAGATAAAATAATTTGATAAAAATTTTTTTAATTAAATTTTTTTAATTAAATATTGTTTAAAATTATTTAAATTATTATTTAAGATTAATAAAAATGAATTATTTAAAAATAGTTATTATTTAAAAAAAGTTTTAAAAACAATACTATATAAAAAACAGTATACAAAATTTGTTTAATAATTATATAAGTATATGACCACATAAAACAATATTATGAATCAAATAGTAAAAAAAACAAAATTATGAATCAAATAGTAAAAATAATAATTGAACTAAAAATTTAAATTAGAATTATGTTAAGATTTAATACTACATTTAAGATTATTAATTTGATTTAATTAGGAATAGAAAAGATAATATGATAAAAAAAGCTATTTTAAAGTTGGCAAAGAATCAAGATATTTCTTATGAAGTGGCTAAAGAATCTATGGATGAAATAATGACAGGTAAAGCAAGTCATGTTCAAATGAGTTCTTACTTAACTGCTTTATCCATGAAAGGAGAGACTATAAATGAAATAACAGCTTCTGCAGTATCTTTAAGAAGTCATTGTATAAGACTATTAACTGATATGGATGTCTTGGAAATTGTAGGTACTGGGGGGGATGGATCAAACTCATTTAATATTTCAACTGTTTCTGCAATTGTAATTTCATCTGGTGATGTTCCAGTAGCTAAACATGGAAACAGGGCTGCTTCAAGTAAATGTGGTTCTGCAGATGTTTTAGAATCTTTAGGTGTCAATATTGAATTATCTCCTGAAAAAAGCAAGAAAATGCTTGAAAAAATTGGGATCTGTTTTTTATATGCTCAAAATTATCATATAGCCATGAAGTATGTTGCTCCTATTAGAAAAGAATTAGGAATTCCCACAATATTTAATATCTTAGGTCCTCTATCAAATCCTGCAGGAGCTAATAGAGAGGTAATTGGTGTTTATGATGAGTCTCTTGTTCTTCCTATTTCCATGGTTATTCATAATTTAGGTGTTAAAAATGCCATGGTTGTGTATGGTCATGATAAATTAGATGAAATCTCAATATCTGCTCCTACAAGTGTTTGTGAAATAAAAAATGGTAAATTTTCACAGTACACACTGAATCCTGAAGATTATGGCTTTAAATTTAGTCCAAATTCTGAAATTACTGGTGGTTCCCCTAAAATTAATGCAGAAATAGCTTTAAATATTTTAAATGGTGAAGAAGGAGCTAAAAGAGATGCTGTAGTTTTAAATTCCGCTGCAGGATTATACATTGGTGGAAAAACATCCAATTTCAAAAAAGGAATTTCGATCGCCGAGAAACTTATTGATGATGGTAGTGCAAAAGAAAAATTAGAGAGTTTTATTACTTGTTCTAACAATATTTAATTCTTGTTCTAACAGTATTTAATTCTTGTTCTAACAATATTTAATTAATCTTTTAATGTAGTCATTATAGAAAAGTTCCTAAATTTTAAAATGATAATTTTTTTATTATTTTTATTAAATTATTTAATTTTAAATATCATTTTATAAAAATTCATGATTTTAAATTTTAAATAATATAAATAATTTTAATAATATAAATAATTTTAAATTAATATTTTTTAAATTAATATTTTTTAAATTAATATTTTTTAATAATATAATCCATTATGAAAATGTTCATTATGAAAATGTTCTTAAATTTTGAATGATGAATTTTTTATTAAATTATTTAAATTTAAATTTTTTTATTAAATTATTTAACTTTAAATATTAACTTATAAAAATTTATATTTTTAAATTTTAGATAATATAAACTTATTTTAATCAATATAATTAATTTTAAATAAGTATATTTAATAATATTTAATTTTTAATAAGTATTTTTAATAATATTTAATTTTTAGTAAGTATTTTTAATAATATTTAATTTTTAATAAGTATTTTTAATAGCATTTAATTTTTAATAAGTATTTTTAATAGCATTTAATTTTTAATAAGTATTTTTAATAACATTTAATTTTTAATAAGTATTTTTAATAACATTTAATTTTTAATAAGTATTTTTAATAATGTTTAATTTCAAATAAGTATTTTTAATAACATTTAATTTCAAATAAGTATATTTAATAACATTTAATTTCAAATAAATATATTTAATAATGTTTAATTTTAAAAAAATTATTTATTAAGAACTTATATCAAAATCAATGCATTAAAATTGGTATAATTTTAAGAATAGAAGTTTTAGAGAATAATAACATGTTTAATTAGTTGATTTTTCATGATTTTAGATGAGATTGTAAAATCTTGTGAGGAGAGAGTTAGGAATAAAAAAATTCATCTTTCTTTTGAAGATTTAAAAAATAAAGTGGATAATAAAGTGGATTATAATAGAGATAATTCTTTTGAAAAATCTTTAAAAACTAAGGATTTATCTTTTATTTGCGAGATTAAAAAAGCTTCTCCTTCAAAAGGTTTAATATGCAATGATTTCAATCCTATAAAAATAGCTAAAGAATATGAAAATGCTGGAGCATCAGCTATTTCAGTTTTAACAGAGCCACAATTTTTTCAAGGTAGTGATAAGTATCTTTTGGATGTTACAAATAATGTAAACCTTCCTGTTCTTAGAAAGGATTTTGTTATTGATAGTTATATGATTTATGAAGCTAAATTATTAGGTGCTTCTTCCATACTCTTAATAACTTCAATTTTAGATAGTGATGAATTAAAAAAGTTTATTGAACTTTCTTATAAATTAGATATTCATCCACTTGTTGAAACCCATAATTTTAATGAGATTAAAATAGCTATTAATGCTGGAGCACGGATTATTGGAATTAATAACAGAAATCTTAAAGATTTTACTGTAAACATTGAAAATAGCTTAAATTTAGTAAAACGCATCCAAAAAATTAGTAAGGACATTACAATTATTTCTGAAAGTGGAATAAAAAATTGTGAGGATATAAAACTTCTTAATGATAATAATATTGATGGAGTATTAATTGGGGAATCACTTATGAGAAGTGATGATAAAAAGTTAGCTATTAATAATCTAAAATCATTAATATTATAATCACACTATGTGAGGATTGTTATGAAGGATAAAATTAAAATTAAAATTTGTGGATTAAGAAGACTTGAAGATATTGAGATTGTTAATAAATACAAACCAGATTATGTTGGATTTGTTTTCACAGAAAGTAAAAGACAAGTTGACTTCAAACAAGCTAAAATACTTAAAAATAAACTTGATGAAGATATTTTGGTTGTTGGAGTTTTTCTAAATTCAGATATTGATGATATAATAAGACTTATTGAATGTAATGTTATTGACATGGTACAGTTACATGGTGATGAAGATGAGGAATTTGTAGCTAAGTTAAAGAAACTTAATAATGATATTAAAATTATTAAAGCAATTGAAATTAAAGATAATGATATAAAACAAAATAGTATATATGATAATGAAATTAATATTAAAAAGTGGGAAGATTCTGCTGTTGACTATCTTTTGTTGGATAGTGGAAAGGGAAGTGGTGAAACTTTTAATTGGGAATTGATAGGTGATATCAAAAAACCATTTTTCTTAGCTGGGGGAATCAATAGTGAAAATATTAAGAAAGCAGATAAACTCCATCCCTTTGCCATAGATTTAAGTTCATCGGTGGAAGAAAATGGGTTTAAAAGTCCTAAAAAAATATTTGAAATTATGGAATGCTTAAATGAGGTTAATTATGAATAAAAATAGGAATAATGGTAGGTATGGAATCTATGGTGGGCAATATATTCCTGAAGTATTAATGAATGAACTTTTAAATCTTGAGGAAGAATATAATTTTTATAAAAATGATCCTGAGTTTAAAAAAGAACTTCAAACTTTATTAAATGAATATGCTGGGCGTCCGTCCTTACTGTACTTTGCTGAAAATATGAGTAATGATTTAGGAGGAGCTAAGATATATTTAAAACGGGAGGATCTTAATCATACAGGATCACACAAAATTAATAATGTTCTTGGTCAAGTACTCTTAGCTAAAAAAATGGGTAAAACACGAGTAATTGCTGAGACAGGTGCTGGGCAACATGGAGTAGCTACAGCCACTGCAGCAACTTTTTTAAATATGGAATGTGAGATCTTCATGGGTGAAAAAGATATTAAACGTCAGGCTCTTAATGTTTATCGTATGGAATTATTGCAAGCTAAAGTAAATCCTGTTAGTAGTGGAACAAAAACTTTAAAGGATGCTGTTAATGAAACTATGAGAGAATGGTCAAATAGAATTCACGACACACATTATGTTTTAGGTTCTGTAATGGGTCCTCATCCTTTCCCAATGATTGTTCGTGATTTTCAAAGTGTTATTAGTCAAGAAATAAAAGAGCAACTTTTTGAACTTGAATCAAAACTTCCTTCAGCTGTTGTTGCTTGTGTTGGTGGTGGAAGCAATGCAATTGGTTCTTTTTATAGTTTTATAGATGAAAAGGATGTTAAGCTATTTGGATGTGAGGCTGGAGGAGCTGGAATTGATAGTAAATATCATGCTGCTTCCATTACAAAAGGAAAAGTTGGAATATTTCATGGAATGAAATCCTACTTTTGTCAAGGTAATTATGGACAAATTGCACCAGTTTACTCAATTTCTGCTGGTTTAGATTATCCTGGAATCGGACCTGAACATGCCTATTTAAATGATATAAAAAGAGTGGAATATGTTCCAATCACTGATGATGAAGCAGTTAAGGCTTTTGAATACTTAGCTAAACAAGAGGGTATTATTTGTGCAATTGAAAGTGCCCATGCAATAGCCCATGTCATGAAAATAGCAAAAAAAATGGCAGTAGATGATACAATTGTGGTTTGTCTTTCTGGAAGAGGAGATAAAGATGTTGAATCAATTAAAGATTATAAAATAGCTAAATCAAATTAACATAGTTAAATCAATTAATATAATTAAATCAATTAATGTAATTGAATCAAATTAACATAGTTAAATCAATTAATATAATTAAATCAATTAATCTAATTAAATCAAATTAACATAGTTAAATCAATTAACATAACTAAATCATGATTAAAAGGAGGGAAATTTAAATTGAGTAAAATTACAAAAGCTTTTAATAATGGGAAAGCATTTATAGGTTTTTTAACAGCAGGAGATCCTTCAAAAGAAAAAACTATTGAATATGTTTTAAATATGGAAAAAGCAGGAGCCGATATTGTTGAGATTGGTATTCCATTTTCAGATCCAATAGCTGAGGGTCCAGTTATTCAAGATGCTAATATTAGAGCTTTATCTAATGGAATCCATACAGATGAAATTTTTGATTTGGTTGAGGATATTAGAAAAAAGTCAAAAATTCCTTTAGTTTTCCTCACTTATTTAAATCCTGTTTTTTATTATGGGTATGAAAAATTCTTTAAAAAATGTCATGATGTTGGAGTTAATGGAATTATAATTCCTGATTTACCTTATGAAGAAAAAGATGAGATTTCAGAATTTGTGAAAAAATATGATGTGAATTTAATATCTTTAATAGCTCCGACTTCAAAAGATAGGATTAGAATGATTGCTAAGGATGCTACAGGATTTATATATCTTGTTTCATCCATGGGTGTTACTGGTGTTAGAAGCAAGATAAAAACAGACTTAAAAGAAATTATCAATGAAATTAAAAAAATCACTGATGTTCCTGTTGCTGTAGGTTTTGGAATTAACACTCCTGAACAATCGAAAGAAATAGCTAAAATATGCGATGGTGTAATTGTGGGCAGTGCTATTGTTAAAATCATTGAGAAACATGGATTTAATTCAAATGAATATATTGAAGAATATGTAACTGAAATGAAAAATGCAACTAAGGTTTAAAGAATTATATACGAATTATTAAACTTCATTTAATTCATTTCTTTTTTTATTCATTTTTATTAAATTATTTAATTTTAAATATTAGTCTATGTAAACCTATAATTTTAAATTTTAGTTAATATAAATTTATTTTAATTAATATAAATTTATTTTACAATATTATATTTACTATGCTAAAGTTCTTAAATTTTGAATGATAAGTTGTTTTATTAAATTATTTAATTTCAAATATAATTTTATAAAAATATATAATTTTAAATTTTAATTAATATAATCAATTTTTAATTAATATAATCAATTTTTATTTAATATAATCAATTTTTAATTAATATAAGTAATTATAAATTAAATTAAAAATAAATGAATTTACATTACTATTACAATCAAATAAAGAATTTATATCAAGAAAAATTTTTAATTGTTTAAAAGGATTCAATTTAATTTAAATTATTTTAAATTATTTTATTAAAATTATAAATAAATATAAATATTTAATTTCTAAATAAAATAGTTTATAATCTATTATTAGTTTAAATATATAATTTAAAGATGAATTAAGTTTTGATTAAAATAATTGTGTATCAATCTCTAAAATAGATTATATTGGTTTTAATAAAATCCTTAATAAATAGCTTTTTTTAAAATTAAATATTTTTAAAATTATAAAATTATAATATTATTAATTAAAAAATATTAATTTAAAATTTATTTATATTATAGTGTATGGAATAATGTTTTTAAGTACAGAAAAACTTCGTTTTTCTAATTGAACAAGTTCAATAATGAGATTTTTTAAATTACACCATAAGTATTAAATTTTTAATTAAAAAAATTATAATTATTATTT
>JAITPS010000139.1 GCA_031289325.1 Candidatus Methanovirga meridionalis | reverse complement strand
AAAAATGGAAGAATAGTTCCTAAAAATAGTGTTTTAGTCACATGTATTGCAAGTATTGGTAAAAATTGTATTATTGAAGAAAATGGAAGTTGTAATCAGCAAATTAATGCTATTACTCCAAATAGTAACTTTGATTTAAATTTTATATATTATCTTGTTGAAAAAAATGTTGAGAAATTAAAGCGACTTGCAAGTATTACAGCTACTCCAATTTTGAATAAAACAAGTTTTGAGAAAATTATATTTTGTTTTCCGATTTTAGAAGAGCAACAAAAAATAGCTAATTTTTTAATAGCTATTGATGAAAAAATAGACCATATAGTTATTGAATTAGAAAAAACAAAGGAATTTAAAAAAGGTTTACTACAACAAATGTTTTGTTAATTTTTAATATTAAAATATTGGTTGATTTAGATAATTAAAGAATAGTTATAGTGTCTTTTGAAATTTTTAAAAATATATTGGTGGAATAACATGACGATTTTCATAACCTCATAAAAAAGTTATAAAAAGAACATATATTTATAATTAAATAATCATAGGTAACATATTGAATTTAAAAAAATAAAAATTAAAGAAATAATATAAAAAATTAAGAATGATTAAGTGATTCTATGCATACAGTGGATATATTAGTTGAAGCTTTACCCTATATAAAGAACTTCCATACAAAAAAGATAATGATAAAGTATGGTGGTCATGCCATGATTGATGATAATGTAATGTCATCTACAGTAGAAGATACTGTTCTTTTAAAGTATGTTGGAATGCAACCTGTTATTGTTCATGGAGGAGGTTTAGAAATCACACGATCCATGCATAAATTAGGTAAAGAACCTAAGTTTATTCAAGGATTAAGAATTACAGATGAAGAAACAATGGAAATAATTAAAATGGTTTTAGTTGGTAAGATTAACACTAATCTTGTTTCAAAAATAGGTTTGCATGGTGGAAGAGGAATTGGATTCTCTGGAAAAGATACTAATTTAATCACAGCAAATAAAAAAGCTCTACAAAAAATTAAAAATAATGAAACTGGTGAAGAAACCACTGTTGATTTAGGTTTAGTTGGAGAGATAGAATCTATAAATTCTGAAATCATTGAATTACTCACAAAAAATCATTACATTCCTGTAATATCCCCCATAGGTATAGATATTCATGGAGATACATTAAATCTAAATGCAGATACTGTAGCTGGAGAATTAGCATCAGAGATTAATGCTGAGAAATTAATTATTTTAACTGATGTTCCAGGTGTTTTAGAAGATCCTAAAGATCCAGAAACCTTAATAAAAAAAATTAGCTTGGATGAAGTGGATGATTTAATTGTAAAAGGAATTATAACTGGGGGTATGATTCCAAAAATAGAAACCGCTGTTAATGCTATTAAAGGAGGGGTAAAATCAGCCCATATTATTGATGGTAGAATTAAGCATTCAATTCTTCTTGAGATATTTACTAAAAAAGGTATTGGAACAATGATAAGTAAATAGCTATTTTTATATAATGCAATCTAAATTATACACTTTTAAAACATTTCTCTCATGAATTTGAAATGCATCCTCTTCAGTTAAAATTCCTTTTTTAATAAAATCTAAAGTTCTTTTGGGTACTGTTTTGGGACCTAATACAGCTCCAGGTCTTGTTTTATCATCTAAAAAGTCTGTTTCCATTAAAAAGTTGTTTCCTTTCTTTATTGATTTTTTTACTATCTCTTTATTTGCAATGATTGATGGTGTGAGTCCAAAGTTCTCACTTTCAGTTATGTAAGCACCAGAAAAATGTTTAATTACTTTTTCTCTTTTTAATCCTACTTCATCGGCTAATAAAGCAAATTCCCTAAATTCATTTTCAGTGGCTGTTTCAGTGTGCAATTGAACAGGGCATTGAATATCTTTAGCTAATTCCATACCATACTTCATTATTAAATTTTGATATTTAAGTTCCTCTTCACTCACCATATAATGTGGTCTTCCAATTTCTCCAATAGCTATTGTTTTATTCTCATTAACTAAATAAGCACTATAATCTAAAGCTTTCTTCATGATTTCATAAGCTTCTTCAAAAGATTTCCCTTTTCTTAATAGGTTTGAATATTCACCTGGATGAACACCACAAATTGAAAATGCTCTAACATTAGTGTTTTGATTAATATCTTCAACATGTTCTATTCCTAAATCCATCCCTTTTTTAAAATTAAAATCATTGTTAAATGACCATGAAAGTTTATTTGGAATAATCATAGTTCTACCGCCAGCATTATAAAATAGTTCAGCTGTTTTTACAGGTCCATAACCGTTAACTGGATCTACATGGATATGATTATCTGTAATTGGAATTTCATTAGGATTAGCATTCATAATTGATCTTTCAGTTGTTTAAAATATTTATATGGATTTTAATTTATAATCATTATTGAAAAGTTCTTAAAATTTGAATAATAAATTTTTTTATTAACTTATTTAATTTTAAATATCACTTTATAAAAATTTATAATTTTAAATTTTAATTAATATAAATAAATTTTAATTAATATAAATAAATTTTAAATAATATAAATAAATTTTAAATAATACAAATAAATTTTAATTAATATAAATAAATATTGAATAATATAAATAAATTTTAATTAATATAAATAAATTTTAATTAATATAAATAAATATTGAATAATATAAATACATTTTAATTAATATAAATAATTTTAAATTAATATAAATAATTTTTAATAAATATAAATAATTTTAAATTAATATAAATAATTTTTAATAAATATAAATAATTTTTAATTAATATAAATAATTTTTAATAAATATAAATAATTTTAAATTAATATAAGTAATTTTTAAATAATATCTTTTAATAATACTTATTTTTAAAAAAATTACTAATTCTCCAATCTTTTCTAAGTAACACCATGAATTTTTTAAATAGCATACCTTATCTTTAAAAAATAAAGAAGATTTAAATAGTTCATCTAACATATTTTTAATTAATGATATTGTTTATAATATAATACTCAATTTCATCATTTAGTATCAATGAATATTATCATCAGTAAAAATTTAGACATTATCGTTTATATACTATTTTATAAATAATTAATATAATTGATACTTAATAAAATACAAATAAATATATAGAAAAAATATAAATTTAATCAAAATATTATTTAGGTGGATAAATGAGAATTGTTGTTGCAATCGGAGGATCCATAATTATCAAAGATAAAAACCATGAAAAGTTTTATGAATATGCTGAGATATTAAAAGGTTTAAGTAAAGAAAATGAACTTTTTATCGTTGTAGGTGGAGGAATACCTGCAAGAGAATATATTAAAATAGCAAGAAGTTTAGGTGTTAATGAGGCTCAATGTGATGACATTGGAATTGATGTTACTCGATTGAATGCAAGATTATTGATCTTTGCACTTAAGGAATATGCTTATCAAGAAGTTCCCCACACATTCCAAGAAGCCATGAAAGTTGGTTTAAATGGAAAAATCGTGGTCATGGGCGGAACAGAACCAGCACACAGTACAGATGCTGTTGGAGCTATTTTAACTGAGTTTATTAATGGGGATCTTTTTGTTAATTTAACATCCGTCAATGGAATGTATAATAAAGACCCCAATAAATTTGATGATGCTAAATTAATAGAAGAGATAACTGCTGATGAGATGCTAAACTTTATTAAAGATAAAGATGTTAAAGCAGGAACTTATGAATTTATGGATATGACAGCTATTCAAATGATTAAAAGATCATCGTTTCAGACCGTTGTTACCAATGGATTTTATCCTGAAAACTTGACTAAAGCAGTTAAAGGAGAAAAAATAGGTACTCGAATAATATAATTATTTATAATAATTTATCAATTAGTATAAACTTAAAGGAGATAAAAAATGGTAGATGTGCATAAGCATTGCCCTATTTGTGGGACACCAATTCCATTAAATGAAACTACATGTTCAGATAAATGTCAAGAAATATTAGTTTATAGAGCAAATAAGGTTAAAAAATCAAGATTAATGTTGTTTGGAGTTATTATACTATTTATTATTGTATGGGTTTTTTTAACAATTTTTAAAAATAAAATTTAAACTATATTATTTGCATCTTTCCTTAAACTATAGTATTTAAATATTTCAATGGATAAAAATTATAATATAAATTAATAGCTAATGAATGTTTATATAAAAAGAAATGTGATTTTATGCTATCAATTAAAATTCAATTAGAAGGAATAAATGAAGTTAAAAAGATTTTAATTGAAGAAAATTTATTTAATAAAAATTATAAAATTAAAACAGATGACTATTATGGTTTTATTCCAATTAAAAGTCAAAGTAACATTAAAAAATTAAAAATTAAATTAAATGAAGCTACTAACAATGATTTATACAAAATAGCTATTGAAGATATTGATTTTGAGCCATTTAAAAAGGAACCAAGAAGTATAAGTGAGCAATTAAAAGGAAAATTAAGTGATAAAGAAATTAAAGATTTGAAAACATCATTTGATATAATTGGGGATTTAGTTTTACTTGAAATTCCTGAAAATCTTGAAAAACATAAAACAATCATTGGAGAAACAACAATTGACTTTACAAAAACAAGATCAGTTTTCATGAAAAAAAGTGGGATTAAAGGACTTACAAGAACTCGTGAAATAGAGCTTATTAGTGGTGAAGATAACTCTAAAACAACACATAAAGAACATGGAATAAAATTAGCATTAGATCTTAAAAAGGTTTATTTCTCTCCAAGATTAGCAACAGAAAGAAAAAGAGTTGAAAAAGAAGTTGAAGATGGAGAACTAATCCTTGATATGTTTACAGGTGTTGGATCATTTCCTATTTTAATAGCTAAAAACAAAAATGTCGAAATATATGGAGTAGATATTAATGAAATAGCTATTGATTATTTTAAAGAGAATATAGGTATTAACAAGTTAAAAGGTATTGTTAATCCTATTTATGGGGATATTAATAATGTAGCTATTAATTTCACCTCAGAAAACTTGAAATTCAATAGAATAATCATGAATCTTCCTCAAACAGCATATAAATTTTTAGATTTAGCAATTTCACTTATAAAAAATAATGGAACCATACATTACTATGAGTTTGCTAATGATTACAAAATAATAATTGATAGAATTAAAGAAGTAGCTATTAATCATGATAAAAAAATTGAAGTTTTAAATAAAAGAAGAGTAAAATCAAAAAGTCCAGGAATCTGGCACATTGGAGTAGATGTAAAAATCATTAATAAAGCACAATAAAATGGGGGGCATGGTTTTCAAAGATTTAATATCGGTTTAATACTTTTTAATACTTTTTAAAAATAAATATTATTAAAATAGATTAATTTAAAGTTATTTATATTAATTTAATTTAAAGTTATTTATATTAATTAAAATATAGTTATATTATTTAAAATTTAAAATTATAGATTTTTATAAATTAATATTTAAAATTAAATATAGTGTATGAAATAATGTTTTTAAGTAATGAGATTTTTTATATTATACCATAAGTATTAAATTTTTAATTAAAAAAATTATAATTATTATTTTTAAAAATAAAAGAATAAAAATTATTATTTAAAAAATTAGATTAATATTAATTTGAAATTCTTAAAAATATGATATTTAAAAATAATGATTAATTAAAAACATTTTTTATATCACTATAATTTAATAAAAAAAATTATCAACCAAAATTTAAGAACTTTTCCAAAATGACTATGTTTTTAGAAAATGAAAGAGTTAACTTTATATATTGGGTGATGAAATACAATATAATCATAGGAAATAAAAACAAACTTCCATCAATTAATAGTTTACCTAATTATATGATAATAATAAATATTGCAAATATAATAGTTTTATGTGGGTTTTATGAAAGTAATAGGTATTTGTGGTTTGCCAGGCTCTGGAAAAAGTTTCATATACAAAATGGCTAAGAAATATAACATTGTTATATGCAATATGGGGGATATAATTAGAGAAGAAGCTTTAAAAAGAAACATGTCCACTGGTGATACAGCTATTCAACTAAGAAAAGAATTCGGGAATAATATAATAGCTAAATTAACCGTTGAAAAAATTAAAAATAATAAAGATAAAAATAAATTATTTATTATAGAAGGTATTAGAAGTTTATTTGAAGTTGATTTCATCAAAGAAAATTTCAAAAATTTTAAGCTACTTTCCATATTTGCAAGTCCAAAAACACGTTTCATGCGTTTAAAAATGAGGAATCGTGAAGACGATAGTGATAGTTTTGATGAATTTAAGAAAAGAGATGAGCGAGAACTTAGTTTTGGAATAGCTAATGTTATAGTATGCTCTGATTATTTAATAATTAATGAATATGGTCTTGAAGAATATAAAAAAAACTTAGAAAAATTCTTTGAATCAATTTAAGATTATTTAATTTATCAGTTTATAAAAACCTATAATTTTAAATAATGTAATTTTAAATATAGTGTATGAAATAATGTTTTTAAGTACAGAAAAACTTCGTTTTTCTAATTGAACAAGTTCAATAATGAAGTTTTTAAAAATGAAACACAATTATTAAATTTTTAATTAAAAAAATTATAGATATTATTTTTAAACAGTTGAATAAATTCTCCTAAGTTGAAAATAAATTCTCAACAATAAAATATTTAAAAATAATAATTATTTACAAACATTTTTTACATCAATATATAGTTAGTTTTAAATAAATATATTTTAATAATATTTATTTTTAAATATTAATTTTTAAAAAAATTATGAATAATTCTCATAGGTTAAAAATAAGTTTTCAACAATAAAAAAATAATAAAAAAATAAAAATTATTATTTAAAAAATTAATTTAATATTAATTTGAAATTCTTAAAAACAGAAATTTGAAATCCTTAAAAATAGAAATTTGAAATCCTTAAAAATAGAGAATATATTATCATAGATGGAAAATAAATTTTGGTGATGTTGAAATTAGCAACTGCATTGAATTTTTGACATAATCATTATTTTTAAGAATATAATAATCATAGGGGATTTTATGCATAAAGTAGGCAATATAGAGATCCAACATAATATCACAAAAGCAAATAAGAAAATAGCCGATAGAATTACAAAAAAACTCAACGATTCAAATATTTTTGGAGTTGATTTCGTAGGAGCTATTGGTTCAGGGAAAACTTCATTAATAGAAGAACTTATACAAAATATGGAAGGAGATATTGGAGTAATAGCTGGAGATGTAATAAGTAAATTTGATGCTAATAGATTTGAAAAATTTAATATTCCTGTTGTAGGATTAAATACAGGAAAAGAATGCCATCTTGATGCACATTTAGTAGAGCATGCTATCAATGATATACCTTTAGATAAGATTGATTATTTGTTCGTTGAAAATGTTGGAAATTTAATATGTCCAGTGGACTTTGATTTAGGTTCTCACATTCGTGTTGTTGTTATCAGTGTTAGTGAAGGTGATGATACAGTAGAAAAACATCCTTTAATATTTCAGAGTGCTGATTTAGTAATTATTAATAAAATAGATATTGCTGATGCCGTTGGAGCAGATGCTGAAAAGATGGTTAAAGATGTTGAATTTTTAAATCCTGATGTTGAAGCTATTAAAACAAGTTTAAAAAATGGAATAGGATTAGATCAAATTATTAATGCTATCGAACAATTCAAAAAAAAGCATGAATTGAATTAAACAGTGTACCATTTAGATATTTTAGCATGCGAAGATGGAAAAATTTATATTCTTACATGCAATGAATTTTAAATTTTGTTTAAATGTTTTCTTCGGATTAAACACGAAAAACATGAAAATGCTCACACCTAAATTGAACTTATTATTTTCATGGAATTTAACACAATTGTTAAATATTTGTTAACAAATTATTCTTGCACGATATTTTCTTTTCTATCATATTATACTTAAAACTATCACAGACATTTTAAAAAAGTTATTTATTAAGAATTTTATCAAAATCACTGAGTTCTATTTTAATATATAGAATTAATTTATATAATTTTTTTTATAGTATATGTAATAATGTTTTTAAGTACAGAAAAACTTCGTTTTTCTAATTGAAATAAAAAATTTCAATACATAAAATCAAAGATTTGTTATCGAAGATAACTTAGGAAAATCAAAGATTTTCCGTTTCTAATTGAACAAGTTCAATAATGAATTTTTTAAAATTGAAACATAATTATTAAATTTTTAATTAAAAAATTATAGTTATTATTTTTAAAAATAAAGAAATAAAAATTATTATTTAAAAAATTAATTCAATTTTAATTTGAAATTTTTTAAAATAAGATATTTAAAAATAAGATATTTAAAAATAAGATATTTAAAAATAAGATATTTAAAAATAAGATATTTAAAAATAAGATATTTAAAAATAAGTGATTAATTAAAAACATTTTTTCCATCACTAAAATTTTATTTAATAATAATTTTTTATAAAGTATTACATTTTTTAATATATCAAATTATTTCTTTATTTATTTTGTTAATGATTAAAAATTTTTTAATCCTGTTTTATTTATGAAATGTTTATTTATTTAAATTTTAAGTATTTTAATGTCTTTTGTTAGTTTATCAATGAGAAAAATGGGATTATTAATTTGCAATGATTTAATACTTTTTCAAAAATAAGGTATTTTAATATATATTTTTTATTTTTAAGTAATTTTTAACTTTATTTAATATTATTATGTTTTATCTAATTTTATTTTTTAATTTTAAGAAATATTTTCATTGAAAAATTTTAGAAGCATTTATATGGGTATTACTATTTAATAAATAAATAGTCATTGTAGTAAGTTGTTGGATAATATATTATTACATTAATATAACTATCAATCTATATATCTAAAACTTCGCTCAAAACAGATTAGATTCAAAGTTGAATAAAGTCATCCAGTCATTTTTGATTTTTGAAACAAATATCTTCCATACAACTTATTACCAATGATTTACATTTGATGAAAATGAAACACTTTAAATTTCATTAGTTTGATTTCAGTATACATTATTATAGTGGATTATAATATCTTTTTATAAGAATATTATTATATCTAAATTAAGATGATTTTATAAAAAATAAAAAAATCTTTATATACTATGACTTTTAAATACTAAATTGTGCTTTATTTAATGTAAAATGCAATAACTTAAAAATATTTTTTACAAATTATTTAATTTTAAATACTATTTCATGAAAATCCATAATTTTAAATAACATAAAAAAAAACAAACAATGAGTTAATAAATGGTGAAAAAATGTGTTTTAAAAAAATTATAAATATAATGATAGTTCTAAGTTTAGTTGGAAGTTGTATGGGGTATGTTTCCGCATATGTGGGTGGTGATGTTACTCTTAATGGTCGAGATAATGATGGTGATGCATGTTCTTTGTATGCCGTAAATGCCTCCAACATAAATATCACTTGTTTTGAGCCTAATGATAAAACTGATCATGGCCTATTTATTGAGTCTATTGGTTCTGATAGTAGGGCTATGAAAGTTAATGATTCTAATTTTACGGGTCATATTGTGAATGATCTTATTTTCAAGTTTGGACTATCTTATGGTTGGATAGGGCATGATTGTTTTTTTATAGGTTTCCATGAATTAGATATTCGTAAACCTTTAACCTTTGATATATTTGAGAAAGGTGGTTTTCGTGCAAATATTCGTGATGGTAACAGTCGGGTTAAAACTTTAGGATACAAGGGAGACCCACCAGATGGACAATTGGAATATGAATATATACAATGGGTCGATGATGAAATATTTTATGATTTTGAGGATGCTTTACGCAGTGCCCATTATAATGATACTGTTTATTTGAAAACTCATATCACGAATTTTTATAATGAACCATTAAATAGTTCTAAGATTAATTTACATGAACCAATTAATTTTGTGATTAATAATCAAAGAATTAGTGCTACAGTTGATGAGAATGGTTACGCTAATATTCCTTATACTGTTAATTTTGTGGGGGAGTACGATTATAGTATTGAATTATTAGTTAAAAATTTTAATAATGTTGGTGGTTTTGATTACATTAACATTAGTAGTAACAATAAGAGTAGTATCTATAAAGGTAGAACTTATAAAATAGGAACAAAACTAACTAATTTGTATAATGATATAACTGTTAATAAAACACCTGCACCTAATGATGGTGTGAATTTGACAGCTTATCTACTTAATAGCAAAAATGAAAGTTTAACTAATCAACCTGTGAATTTCTGTTATAGTAATAATGGTTCTCTAATAGGTAGTACCTATACTGATAATAATGGATATGCAAGCATTAAATTCAATACTAATACTGCTAAAGAGAGAAAGTATGACTATTATATTGAATATGAAGGTAGTCAATATTTAGATAGTGCTAAGTGTACTGGACATATAAATATTCTCTCTGATGATACTCTTAATTTAACATTAACTGCTAATAAAGTTTCAGATGGTTTTAAGCTTGATATTAAAACATGGTTGAATAAAGCAGGTAAACCGTTAGTTAATAAAATAATTCATTTGTTTGCAAATAATGTTAGTATTGCAAACATAACCACAACATCCACTGCTGGAACAGGATATTATTACTATAAAACTGGTGATTTAAGTCGAGATTATGTCTTTGATGCAATTGTTGATGAAGGTCAATGTTTTTCTTCTTCTTATGATGAAACCAGAACCAGTTTGAGAATTCCAGGAGTATCCCCATCCAGTATATCCAATCTATATTCTGTGCCATTTGGAATTGTGGCTAATAATAAGATATTTTTTATTAAATAATATAAAATATAAATAGAAAAATTACAGGGAGCCTATGACCTTCTAATGATTTAATGGAAATGAGGTTTCAGATATTTTAGTATATAATAATTTAGAGGTGTATATTATGAGTTTTGATAAAATTAAGATCAGTAGCATATTATTATGTTTATTGGTAATTAGTATGATTGGTAGTGTTAGTGCATTCAGTGTTGATGCAAACGATCATGCATATATAACTGTGAAATTACATGAAGGCAAATTTAATCATTTCTATGCTAAAGCCACAGCTGTTTTAGAAGATGGTACACGATTCGTCATGATTCCTAATAATATTGGGTATAAGATTGGTGAAGATGACTTTGCTGGTTATATTCGTCCAGACACTGATGATTGGTTTACTTTCAGAAGTGATAATTTGGTTCACACAGTTAATCCCATAAAAAAAGTTATTTTGAGTTTTGGTACACATTCAAAAGGTCATAAAGGAGGGTCAGGTAATTGGCATGATTCTTTCTTTAATTATGAAAGCTTTGTTGATCAAAATGTCAATTATGATTTCGGGAATGTCTATCATTATGCTAATCGTGATGATATTAAGTTAAACGGTAATTTAATTTTTGTAGGATGATAATGTACAATGTAGGGTTGAAATGAAGAGAAACTTTCATCACTATGATGGTAAATATATGCTCATCTGTATGAACATGTTTATCCATGATAGTTTTTTGATAGTTTTTTGATAGTTTTTTTTCTCTTCAACTACTCCAATGAACAGTATGATTAACTCAAATCAGCTATACTTGGAGATTAAAATTTATAAAAATAAAAGATTTGAAAATATTCGATAAAAATAATTATTTGGATATTCTCTCTTTATTGTTAAAATAGAAATACATCTAAGTTTTTTTTATTAGATAATTAACTTTTTTTATTCATAATATATCACAAACTTTTCTATTGAACATTAGTTTTATATAATTTGAATGATAAATTGTACTTAATGAAAGTGAATATAGGAAATTTTTTAAAAAATTTATACATCCAGGTAATTATTGGAATTATTTTAGGTATTTTAGTAGGATACTTCTATCCAAAAATTGGGGTTGGTTTAGAACCTTTAGGAAAAGGATTTATAAACTTAATCAAAATGCTAATTACTCCAATCATATTCGGGACTCTGGTAACTGGAATTGTAGGAATAAATGACTTGAAGAAGGTAGGAAGATTAGGTATAAAGTCATTGCTCTATTTTGAAATCATGACTACAATTGCATTAATAATTGGTTTAATTGTTGTAGAGATAATACAACCTGGTCAGGGAATTCATATTAATTCCAGTGAATTATCAGTTCCTATTTCAAGTAATAATTCTATTAACGGTGCCGATTTCTTATTACATATCATTCCAAACACAGTCTTCAGTGGATTTGTTGATGGTGATATACTCCAAGTTTTATTGGTATCAATATTGTTCAGTGTTGGTCTCCTAAAATTAAAGGAATCTGGAAAAATAGTATTAAACATAATAGATAAAATTACAAATGTTTTCTATGAAATGGTTAGAATAGTAACATACCTTGCTCCTATAGGAGCATTCGGTGCAATGGGATTTACAATAGGAAACCATGGGATTGAATCACTTCAAAATTTACTTACACTAATATTAAGTGTTTATTCAACCTGCGGAGTCTTTATTCTAATTGGTTTAGGTATAGTTGCTAAAATATCTGGATTTAACATTATTAAATTTCTTCTATACATCAAGGATGAAATAATTTTAGTTCTTGCAACAAGTTCATCAGAAGTTGCTCTTCCCAAAATAATGAAAAAATTAGAAAAATTAGGATGTGAAAAATCTGTTGTTGGATTCGTTATTCCAACAGGATATAGTTTTAACCTGGATGGAACATGTATATACTTAATAATCGCATCAATGTTCATATTCCAAGCATACAATATTAATATAAGTTTATATGAAAAACTACTTATTTTTGCTATTTTATTGTTAACATCCAAAGGAGCAGCAGCAGTTGTTGGTGGAGGGTTCATAGTTTTAAGTGCAACCCTATCAACATTTAGTCAAATCCCTCCTGAAGCCCTTACATTAATCTTAGGAGTTGATCGTATACTTTCTGAAGTTAGAGCTACTACCAACCTCATAGGAAACAGTGTTGGAACCGTCGTAATAGCTAAATGGGAAAACCTTCTGGATAAAAAAAGGTTTAAAGAAGAACTAAGCAAATAAGAATAAACAATCTGATATTGTATAGTTATTATGAAATAGTTCTTAAATTATTGAATAATAATTTTTTTTATTAAATTATGGTTCTTATGGAAATGTTCTTAAATTTTGAATAATAATTTTTTCATTAAATTATTTAATTTTAAATATTATTTAATGAAAATCCATAATTTTAAATTTTAATTAATATAAATATATTTTAATTAATATGAATAATTATAAATCAATATTTTTCAATAATATTTATTTATTAAATCAATAATATTTATTTATTAAAAAAGTTATTTATTAAGAACTTTATCAAAACTATATTTAATTTTAAATATCTATTTATAAAAATCCATAATTTTAAATTTTGGACAATGTTAATATACTTTAATTAATATAAATAATTGTAAATCAAGATTTTAATATTTTTAAAAGTTTTGTGTAATGATTTTAGGCATTATTGAAATTTTAGAGTTTTTTTCAAAACAAAAATTTAATTTCAGTTAAATTCCTGATACCACTCTAAAATTAATAATAATAAAATTTATCACTGAATATTTGAATATTACAATTATTAATTGATTAATTAATAAATAATGTGAAATTAAGTTTAATGAAGAAAAATAAAGAAAAAATAAAAGAAAAATCCTTAACTTGAGAGAGTTGAAAAATTATAGTAAAAGTTATTAATGAGAAAAGACATAAAATAAAATTATGTTTAGATTTAGTTTTGATGAAGTAGTAGATATTATACTATCTTTCTTTGTGATTTCAATTGCATTTTCACTCTTATATGCGAGAGTTGATATAAGCCAAGCAGTTCATATTCTTCCTATTGTTATGGTTGGTGCTGGTTGTGGATTTATATTTCATGAATTAGCACATAAATTTGCAGCTTTACATTACAGGTACCATGCAGAATTTAAAAAATGGATTCCTGGTTTAATATTATCGTTAATAAGTCCAATGATAGGATTTATGTTTGCAGCTCCAGGTGCAGTTCATATCTATGGAAGTTACATAAGTGATAAGATAAATGGAATAATATCCATAGTAGGTCCCATAACCAATATTGTACTAAGTTTAATATTTTTAATCTCAGCATACATTTTAACTAATCCAGCAGGAGTTAATTTTAGTGGAAATCAAATTTTAATCCAAATGTGTGTTTTAGGGTTCTCTGTTAATGCTTGGTTAGCACTTTTTAACTTAATACCATTCGCTGTTTTAGATGGTGCTAAAGTTTTTAGATGGGATCCAATAATATGGTTTATTACTGCAGGAACAGCTGGTGGATTAGTTTATATATCTATGAATTCAATGAATATAATATTTTAATATTTCTTACAAATTTAATTGTTGGATAGTGAATTATAGAATATGAGTTAATATTTTATTTTTTTTCTTTTTCTATCTTATTTTAAAGTTATAGTGATTTTGATAAAATTCTTAATAAATAACTTTTTTAAAAATAATTTTTTTAAAAATAAATATTATTAAAAGATATTGATTTAAAATTTATTTATATTATTTAAGATTTATTTATATTATTTAAAATTATAGATTTTCATGAACTAATATTTAAAATTAAATAATTTAATAAAAAAATTTATCATTCAAAATTTAAAAACCTTTCCATAATGACTATAAGTGAGTTAAATGTTTAATGAAGCTTATGTGAAATATTTTGATAGTAGTTTTAGAATTGTTAATCCAGAAAAAACAATTGAAAAATATGAAAAAAATATGAAAATAGCTGGAATAACCCGTATAAGTGATATAACTCATTTAGACTCCGTTGGAATCCCAGTTTTTTCAGCTATTAGACCAACTGCAGAAGAAGGTGGAGTTAGTGTTTATTCTGGAAAAGGAGCAACAAAAACTCAAGCAAAAGCATCTGCTCTGATGGAAGGTTTTGAAAGATATTCAGCTGAAAAACAAAGTATTGATAACAAAAAAATCATTATAAATACTGTTCAAGAAATCGAAAACTCTATTGAGCTTAATAATCTAAATATTCCTAAAATAGATTACAATAATAGTGAAATTGAATGGATTGAATCTATAGAAATAAACACTGAAAAAAAATATCATGTTCCTGCCAACAGTGTTTTTCATCCATACTCAAGTTCATCATCTTTAAAATTGTTTAGATCTAATACCAATGGTCTTGCATCAGGTAATGTTCGTGAAGAAGCTGTTCTTCATGGAATATTTGAAGTTGTTGAAAGAGATGCATGGAGTATATTTGAGTTAACAAAACTTAACAATGAAGAAATTGAGTTAAATGATTTTAAAAATCCTTTAATAAATGAGATGCTTGAAAAATTTGAAAATTCCAATATAGAAATTAAATTAATGAATTTAACGGCTGATGTTAATATCCCTACAATAGCTGCAAGTGCCGATGATAAATTTTTAAAAGATCCTGCTCTTCTCACATTTGGTCTTGGAACTCATTTAAATCCAGAAATAGCTGTTTTACGGGCTTTAACAGAAGTCGCTCAAAGTAGACTTACTCAAATTCATGGAACTCGTGAAGATACAACAAGAGCCGATTTCATGCGAAGAGCTGGATATGAACGCATGAAAAAAATCAATAAAGCTTACTTTCAACATGATGATGAAAAAATTAATGTTAATGATATTAAAGATAAAAGTTCAAACTCATTGAAGGAAAACATTGAAATAGCTACAAGAGAACTTAAAAAAGCTTCTTTAGATAAGGTTTTATTCACTGATTTAACAAGAGCAGAAATTGGAGTTAATGTTGTGAGAGTAATTATTCCAAAAGCAGAACTATATACAGTAGATCCTGATAGGATTGGAGAAAGAGCATTCGAATATGAGAGAAAATATTCTTAATATGCGAGAATATATTTTTAATACAGTCATTATGGACAGAACAATATACAATAATTTCTTATTAAACCAATTTTATTAATTATAAGACTCATACTATAGTTTTTTTCAAAAAATTAAAAAATTCATGAGATATTATAAATACATGGAGTTTAAATGTCTGATAAAAAAGTAATAGTTTTTATAGGTCCATCTTTATCTGTTGAAAAAAGTCGTAAAATATTGGATGCTGATTATAGACCACCAGTTAAAAGAAATGATATTCTTCATGCAATAAATGAAAATCCAGATATTATTGGTATTGTTGATGGTGTTTTTCATCAATCCCCTGCAGTTTCCCATAAAGAAATTCTTAAAGCAATTGATAACAATATAACTGTTGTGGGTGGAAGTAGTATGGGTGCTCTTAGAGCAGCGGAATTGGATGATTTAGGAATGATAGGTGTAGGCTACATTTACAAACAATATGCTAATGGGAACATAGAATCTGATGATGATGTTTCTCTTGTTTTCACATCAGATGATTATACTCCATTATCTGTTCCTTACATAAATATTGAATATAATTTAAATCAAGCAGAAAAAGAAAATATCATAAACAACAATGAAAAAACAGACATATTAAAAGTTGCTAAATCTCTTTATTACCCTAAAAGAAATTACTCATCAATACTTCAAAAAGTCAATATGGATTTAGATACTAAAAATCGCTTAAAGAACTTTCTAAAAAGCTGTGTTGACATTAAAAAACAAGATGCTATTGAAGTTTTAAAATACATAAAAAAACACTTATAAAACAATAGATAAGATTGTGAATCAAAATTGGATAAGTTTAATAATGAATTGAATAAATTTAATAATGAAGTTTTTAAAAATGAAACATAATTATTAAGTTTTTATAGTACCTTTGATAAAAGTCTTAAATAATTTTTTTAAAAATAAATATTATTAAAAAATATTAATTTAAAATTATTTATATTAATTAAAATAAGTTTATATTAACTAAAATTTAAAATTATAAATTTTTATAAATTAATATTTAATATAAATTAATAATATTTAATATAAATTAATAATATTTAATATAAATCAATATTTAAAATTAAATAATTTAATAAAAAAATTTATCATTAAAAATTTAAAAGCTTTTTCATAATGATTATAATTAAAAAAATTATAACAATTATTTTTTAAATTGAAAATAATGAAAATAATGAAAAAATAAAAATTATTGTTTAAAAAATTAATTTAATCTCAATTTGAAATTTTTAATCAGGCAAATAAATTCTCCTAAGCTGTTAATAAATTTTTAAAATTAAGATATTTAAAATTAAGATATTTAAAATTAAGATATTTAAAATTAAGATATTTAAAATTAAGTGATTAATTAAAAATGTTTTTTCCACCACTATAATTAAAAATAAAATAATATCCATTTAAAAAAGAATAACAATCAAATTATTGAGTTTTTATCTCTTAATAAAAAATAATTGTTTTTATAGGACATTACCCACTATGAAAAAATTCCTGAGGAGTTAAAATGAGCATTGAAAAGAAAATTAATGAAGTAAAAGATATTCTTAAGGATAAGAGAATTATAATAGCTTTTTCTGGAGGATCTGATAGTGTATTACTTAGTTATATAGCAAAAGAAGTTAGTAAAGAGATAATAGCTATTACTTTTAATAATGGGTTAATGAGAGACAATTTTTCAAGTGAAGTTAGTAAAATAGCTAAAACTTTAGGAATTAAACATATTTTAATTGAAAAGAATTTATTAAAAAATAAACGGTTCATTGAAAATAAAATAAACAAATGTTTTGTTTGTAGAAATTTAATGTACAATGAAATAAAGAAAATAGCGGATGAAAACAGTATTGACCTTATTGTTGATGGAACAAACATTGATGATTTAATGGAAAATAGACCTGGAATAATGGTAAATTATGAAATGGGGATTATTAGTCCATTTGTTAAAGTTGGATTAGAAAAAGATGAGATTATAGAATATCTAAAAATTAATAAGATTGAATATATTAAAGCAACAACTTGTCTCAGTACAAGAATTGAAACAAATACTAAAATCACTAAAAGAAAAATTAACATGATTAGATATGGGGAAAATCTTTTAAAATCTATTTTAAAAACTGATGAACTTAGAGTAAGACTTGTTTTAGATGATATGGCCTTAATTGAACTTGTTGATATTGATCCTATTTTAAATAAAAGTAAACTATTCCATATAAGAACTGAACTTGAAGCTGTTAAGTTTAAGAAAGTTGCATTAAATATTGAGTCTCAAGTAAAAGAAAAAAAAGAACTTATTTATAAACCCTGCAAGGATGAAGCCAATAAATTAATGTTTGAGAATGATTTACCGTATAATATTAATATTAAAAAAACATGTGATGAACTTAAAAAGATTGCTGAGGTTAAATGTTCTCATGAGATGGGTGTAATCATGTTGGATGTTGATGGGAGAAATTTAACTATTTTTGAGAATGGTAAAATTGTTGTAAGAAAGATCAATGATAAAAAAGATGTTCAAGATCTTTTTATAAAGGTTTTACCTTTAATACGGCCTGAAATTTAAGTTTAAAAAGAATTATAATATTATTTATCTCTTTATATTATAATTGAACTTTGAAATATTATTATAGGAACGGATGTGAATTATTTTTCAATGAGGAAAGTTATTAAATTTGTATGGTGGGATATGAATCAAAAATCAATTATTTTTTGAAGGTAATCATGAAAATTGTTCTTGAACCAATGTTAACAGCTCTATCACCAATTCTTTCAAGATATCTGCTAATGAAAATTAAGGTCATTGCTGATGAAATATATTTTGGATTGTTTGTAATTGAATCAGTAACTTGACTAATAATTGAATCAAATAAATCATCTACCTTATTATCATCTTCTTTTAATTCTTTTGCCATAGTTATATTTCTATCTAAAAAAGCATTAATTGATTTACTTAGCATTAATTGAACATAAACACTCATATATTGACAATCTTCTATCAATTTTCCTGGAAATTTCACATCTTTAACTTTTTTAAATTCTTTTGCAATTTTTGAAATTAAAACACCAATTCTACTTAGGTGATTACTAACCCTGATAGTTGATTCAACAAACATTAAATCTCCAGCTAATGGTTGTTCAATAGCTATGAATTTTATACAGATTTTTTCTAATTCAAATACAATTTCATTAATTTCATCACCACATTCAATTACTTCTTTAGCTACCTCTTCATTATAATCATTTAATAGAAAAACAAGTTTTCTATTGGCTTCAATAGTTTTCATTCCTAAATTTTTAATCTTATTTTCTATATTGTTAATTCTTTTTTTAAATATTGAGCTTGGATAATTGTTTATCATGATTTTAATTCCTATTGAATATTTAAACTCCAATCATTATTTTAGATTTTAATTAATCAATCTTCCAGTAATGTATTCCTCGGTTTTATTATTTTGAGGATTTACAAAAAGTTTTTCAGTCAAATCACTTTCAATAATTTCCCCACCTAAGAAAAATGAAGTGTATTTTGAAACCCTTGTTGCCTGTTGCATGTTATGAGTCACAATAATTATGGTGTAATCCTTTTTAAGTTTATGAATAAGTTCTTCTACTTTAGCTGTTGCTATTGGATCAAGTGCAGAACAAGGTTCGTCCATTAAAATAACTTCAGGTTTATTAGCTATTGTTCTTGCAATACATAATCTTTGTTGTTGACCACCTGAAAGACTTAAAGCAGAACTATCTAATTTATCTTCTACTTGACCCCATAATGCTGCTGATTTCAAACTATCTTCCACAACTTGAGCAATATAGTCCTCATCATTTATTCCATGGATTCTAAGTCCATAAGCAACATTTTCATAAATAGATTTTGGAAATGGATTAGCTTTCTGAAAAACCATACCAACTTTTTTTCTTAAATCCACAACATTCATTTTAGGAGAATAAATTTCTTCACCATCTAAGAATATGTTACCTTCTTTTCTAAAGTTTGGACTTGTATCATGCATCCTGTTTAAACTTCTAAGAAAAGTTGACTTTCCACATCCAGAAGGTCCTATTAATGCTGTAATTGCATTTTCTTTAATATTAATATTAATATTTTTAAGAATCTGTGCTTGAGAAAAGTATATGTTTAAATTTTCTACTTCTATTCTACTATCCATTCTACTATCCATTTTTAAACCTTTAATGAATTTTTTTTCACTAATTATTGTGGATTAGATAAAGTTCTTAATAAATAATTTTTTTTAAAATAAATGTTATTAAATAATATTAATTTATAGTAGCTTTGATAAATTTTTATTAAATAATTTTTTTTTAAAATAAATGTATAATTTTTTTAAAATAAATGTATAATTTTTTTTAAAATAAATGTTATTAAAAAATATTATTAAAAAATATTAATTTATAATTATCTATATTGATTAAAACAAGTTTATATTCTTTAAAATTTAAAATTATAGATTTTTATATGATTGATTTGATAAAGTTCATAATAAATAATTTTTTTTAAAATAAATATTATTAAAAAATATTATTAAAAATTATTAATTTAAAATTATCTATATTGATTAAAATAAGCATATATTCTTTAAAATTTAAAATTATAGATTTTTATAAATTAATATTAAAAATTAAATAATTTAATAAAAAAATTTATTATTCAAAATTTAAGAACTTTTCTATAAGGACTATACATATTAAAAAATATTATTAAAAAATATTATTAAAAAATGTTAATTTAAAATTAAAAAATAAATATTATTAAAAAATATTAATTTAAAATAATCATATTATAGTGATGTAAAAAATGTTTTTATTTAATCATTATTTTTAAATATCATATTTTTAAGAATTTCGAATTAATATTAATCTAATTTTTTAAATAATAATTTTTATTTTTTTATTTT
>JAITPS010000118.1 GCA_031289325.1 Candidatus Methanovirga meridionalis | reverse complement strand
TTCTTTATTTTTAAAAATAATAACTATAATTTTTTTAATTAAAAATTTAATAATTATATTTTATTTTTAAAAAAATTACTTATTAAAAACTTTATCAAACCATCATAATATAAATTTTAATATTACTTTTGAAATACTCTATCTTAAAGTATATATGAACAATAAATATAAATTTAATTAAAGTAAGAGTAATAAAATATAAATTTAGTTAAAGTAAATTAAAAATTATTATTATGTATAGGAAAAGTTTATATATACTGTAAGACATATAGATGTATAAAGAGTAAAATAAATATAAATCATGTTTGTTTATAAATTATTGTTTTCCTTTTTAATAAATTTATTTTATAAAATTTAGAAATATTTAATTTGATTACAGAATTAAATTTAGTTTAATAATAAAATCTTTAAAATACTGTATTAAATTTTTATAAGCTTATTTTAATATTGTTAAAATGATCATTATTTTAAATTATCTTATTAAATTTAATTATTATTTTAAATTATAAATTATTTCTAAAATATAAGATTTTTAGAATATAAGATTTTATTTATTAATTATAATAATAATATTAAAATATCAACAAAATTACAAGCTATTTATTTTCATTTTTAATAAATTGGGCTGTGTAAAAAGAGTATAATTTTCAAAGATCTGAAATTTGGTTTTTAGAGAGAAAGAATTTAGATAGTACGATGGTCATCAAATTTTTAGCCTATTTTCCAATTTTCAGTTGTAAAAAAAACTATTAAATTTTCAGTTATAATAATTGAACTTTTATTAACAAATTTTTAATATTAGACTTTTTAATATTAGACTTTTTAATATTAGACTTTTTAATATTAGACTTTTTAATATTAGACTTTTTAATATTAGACTTTTTAAAATTAAACTTTTTAAAATTAAACTTTTTAAAATTAAACTTTTTAAAATTAAACTCTTAATAAACTATTTTATTTATTAAATGGGGGTTAAATTTGTCATTACAAGCATCTGAACTCTTTGATGAGTTTCAACAATTATCACCATCAGAGTTCTTTAGAAAAAATAAGCAAATGTTAGGTTTTTCAGGTAAAATTAGGTCTTTGACCATGGTTTTTCATGAATTAATTACCAATAGTTTTGATGCTGCTGAAGAAGCAGGAATATTGCCTGAAGTTAGAATTGATCTTCAAAAATTGGAAAAAGAGCATTATTTACTTAAACATACGGATAATGGACCAGGAATACCTGAAGATTTTATTATGCAAGTTTATTGTTCAATGTTCGCTGGTTCTAAATTTAGAAATATTCAATCAAGAGGTCAGCAAGGTTTAGGTTGTAGTGGTTGTGTTTTATTATCTCAAATGACCACTGGTGAACCAGCGAAAGTTTCTTCTGCATACATTGAAAACGGCAAACTAAAAGGAATTAAAATGACTTTTAAAATGGATGTTAAAAATAATAAGGGTCTTTTAATGAAAAAAGAAGAGTTTACTCCAACTTCTACTGGAGTTTCTATTGAACTTCAATTTAAAGAGGTATCCTACTCTAAAGCAGAACAAGGTGCATTTGAATACATTAGGAGAACTATAGTTGGAAATCCTCATGCAAAAATCATATTTAGAGATCCTGAAGGAAAAAAATATACTTTTAAAAGAGCTGCAGATATTGTTCCTGTTTTACCGAAGGAAGTTTTACCTCATCCTAAAGGTATTACTGCAGATGACTTAATTTTCATGGCTAAACACACTGATAAACGAAGATTTAGAACTTTACTTTCAAATTCACTTTCAAGAATGACCGAGAATAAATTAAAGGAAATAGAAAATATTACAAAAATTGATTTAAATAAACGCCCTAAGAGTATGAAATGGGAAGAAGCTGAACGAATTGTTAATGCAATAGGTGAAATGAATTTTCTGGCTCCTCCTACTTCTGGACTTATACCTATTGGAAATGAGCAAATAGAAAAGGGAATGAAAGAAATTTTAGAGCCTGAATTTATTCAAGCTACAACAAGAAAGCCTGTTGCATATAGAGGTGGGGTTGCTTTCATTATTGAAGTTGGATTGGCTTATGGTGGAAAATCTGGAAGAGTGATTAATGAACAAAGAAAATCTGAAATAATGAGATTCGCGAATAGAGTTCCTTTAACATTTGACCAGGGTAGTTGTGCTATTACAGAAGCTCTTAAAACTGTGGAATGGAGAAGATACGGTCTTAAAGATTTAGAAAACATCCCATTCACAATGTTTGTTAATATAATATCCACTCAAGTTCCATACCTGTCCACTGGTAAACAAAGTGTTGCACCAGAACCAGAAATACTTCATGAAGTAAAACGAGCATCAATGACTGTTGCTCGTAAGTTACAGAAATATTTAAGGGCTATAAAGGCAGCTGAAGAAAAAGAAATGAGATCTAAAATTTTTGAAGAATATGTTCCTTTAATATTAAAAGAAGCAGCTATTTTAGCTGAAACCAATGTTCCTGAATATGAAGAACTATTATCAAAGGTCACTCATAGAGCTTTAGCCGAACTTCTCGGTGAAAATCCTGATAAGGCTGAGGAAATTGGTTTAGCAAATGATAAAGCAGATGCTCAAAGTAAAGAACTTAGTGAAGAAAACACTGAAGTTGATAATTTAGACGATGTAAAAGTTGTTGATTTAGATGAAAAAATTGAAGAAAGTAAGAATTCTGATAGCCTTGATAAATACTTTGAGGAATAATAAAAACATTGGGTGAATAATTATGAGTGAAGTTAAAAATGTTAATATTAGTGAAAGAAAAGCGATTACATTGAATAAACTTAAAGGTCTTGGTCAAACAATAATTGATGATGTTCATAAACAAGAAATTCCTTCTATTAAAGTGCCTTCCCGAGGAACATCAAATATTGTTTATGATGAAGATAAAAGGCATTTTATTTTAGGGGATAGATATGGTAAAAGATCTATTGGTAATGTTAAGCAGATTAGAAAAATTGGACAAATGATGTTTGTTTCTAATTTCTGTAAAAATCTTGTTAACACTGAGAAAACAGCTACATTAAGGGAGATGTATTATGTTAGTGAAGGTTGGGGAATGCCTTTCGCAAACCAACAGGAATCTAATATCCTTTCAGAAGATTTAGAGGTTACAATAGGGTCTTCTCGTGAAGACTTAGGATTAATGCCAGAAGAAGATGGTGCATCAGTTTATGGAGATATTATATTTAGAGAAGGGGATGTTGAAATTAATGGATTGAAATCAGGTAAATCTGGTTATACAATATCACCAACTATTGATGAAGTAAACTTTGTTGAACATAATGTTAAAAGAGTAATAGCTGTTGAAACAATGGGGATGTTTCATAGAATGGTTCAAGAAAATGCATATAAAAAGTTCGACACTTTAATCGTAGGTCTTAAAGGACAAGCTGCTCGTGCTACAAGAAGATTTTTAAAAAGAGTTAATCAAGAGTTAAATTTACCTGTCTACATTTGTAACGATGGAGATCCATGGGGCTTCCATATAGCTATGGTCATTATTTCAGGTAGTGCAAAACTTGCTCATGTTAATCACGATTTAGCTACTCCTGATGCTAAATTTTTAGGTGTTACTGCAAGTGACATTGTCAACTATGAACTTCCAACAGATGACTTAAAAGAAATTGATGTTTTAAGATTAAAGGAATTAGCTAAAGATCCAAGATACAAAAGTGAACATTGGCAAAATGAGATTAAAAAAATGTTAGAAATTGGTAAAAAGGCAGAACAGCAAGCATTTTCTAAGTATGGTCTTGAATATGTTGTTGATACCTATTTCCCAGAAAAATTAGATGCTATGGATGATTAACTCAAAATTAAAAAATTATTTTGTAATACAGCATGATATTTTTTCTTATTAATTTTATCTTTTTTATATTGGTTGAACTTAATATATAGTTGTTATGGAAAAGTTCTCGATGCTGTCAACTTAAGAAAATTATTTTTTTAAATTTGGGTTGAAATTAAAAATAGAGCTTTTATAAACAAGATTTTAGTAGAAATTTTAATCAAAAATTCTTAATTTAGCAGCACATGGAAAAGTTCTTAAATTTTGAAAGATAAATTTTTTTTATTAAATTATTTAATTTTAAATACCAATTTATAAAAATCCATAATTTTAAATTTTAAATAAAATATAATTTTAAATTTTAAATAAAATATAATTTTAAATTTTAAATAATATAAATACAACTTGATTATAGTGGTGGAAAAAATGTTTTTAATTAATCACTTATTTTTAAATATCTTATTGTTGAAAATTTATTTTCAACTTAGGAGAATTCATTCACCTGTTTAAAAATTCCAAATTAATATTGAATTAATTTTTTAAATAATAATTTTTATTTCTTCATTTTTAAAAATAATGACTATAATTTTTTTTAAATAATTATAAATTAATATCTTTTATTAATATTCATTTTAAAAAAATCATTTATTAAGAACTTTATCAAAACCACTATAAATTATTTAATTTTAAATACCAATTTATAAAAATCCATAATTTTAAATTTTAATTAATATAAATTTATTCTGATTAATATAAATAATTTTAAATTTTAATTAATATAAATTTATTCTGATTAATATAAATAATTTTAAATTTTAATTAATATAAATTTATTCTAATTAATATAAATAATTTTAAATTAATATTTTTTAATAATAATTATTTTTAAAAAATGTTATTTATCAAGAACTTTATCAAAACTAATATAATTCATAGGAAAAATTCCTTTATACATTAACTTAATAATATTCATCAATTCACATTATATTTATTTTAAAACATCTAATATCTTTTAATTTACTTTTTTAATTTCATGTTTTTAAAATAAATGTTTTCAATGAATATTTTTTAAATAATAAAATGGGGGATATGATATTAAATGGTTTTTATTTGTACAAATTGTAAACATCCATTAAGAACATTAGGATTATCTAAATCATCATACTTAAAATGTAGTAAATGTAATCTTATTATTAAAAAAAATGAAATTGATTCTGCTATTGATTCTAACAGTATTAAATATATGAAAAGTAATGAATACCATGAAAAATATCATTTAATCACTGTTAGTATTGAAAAAATACTTGATAATTTAAAATATATTGCTAAACATTTAGATTTAAGTCTTATCAACGAATTCATTAAAACAATACTTTCTTCAGAGACTATTTTTATCACAGGTTCAGGAAAATCGAAATTAATATGTTGTGCTTTCTGTATGAGATTAGTCCATTTGAGTTTAAATTCATTTATTATGGATGAAATAACACCACATCATATCAGTAAAAAAGATTGTCTAATTATTATATCAGAGCATGGTGAATCAACAATTGGATCAGTAAATGCTAAAAATGCCAAAGATATTGGTTGTAAAGTTTTACTTTTAACTTCTAATCCTAACTCTAAAATAGCTAAATTATCTGATATTATTTTGAATCTGAGAAAAATTGATTTGAATAATGATTACCTGGAGCATAATTCCTATGAAGAAAATGCTGATTATTTAGAATTACTGCATACTAGCACTATATTTGAGGTATTATCCAGTATTTTATTAGATGGTTTTATTGCAGAACTTATAGTGAAATTAAATAAACATGAAAAAGATTTAAAAAATAAGCACTTCAATTTAGAGTAATGAATTTAGCTTTTATTTAATTATTTTAAATATAGTTTAATGAAAGGTTTGGTAAAAATGAAATTTTTATTATCTAATTAAAGAATACCTCGTCTTCTTTAGGAATGGGTCGTATTAAAACTATATATATTGGTTTTGATTAAACTCTTAATAAATAACTTTTTTAAAAATAAATATTATTAAAAAATATTAATTTAAAATTAGTTATATTAATCAAAATATATTAATATTATTTAAAATTTAAAATTGTGGGCTTTCATAAAAGAAAATTTAAAATTAAATAACTTAATAAAAAAAAATTATTATTCAAAAAATAAAACCACTACTAAAAAGATTAATTTAGAAAATAATAAAGTTTGGTTGCCTAAAATAGGTTGGATTAAAGTTTGTGGCTCATTAAACTCTTAAATGGCTAAATGTATTTATATAAGTAATAATTGCTCAAAAATTCAATTAAAGTGCCAATGTGCTTGGAATCATTTAGTCCATGGATGTAGTGATATAGATTCATGAAATTAATCCAAATAGTTAAAAATATGATAATATCTTTGTAGGTAATGTATTCAGTCAATTAGGTCTTAAAAATAAGAAACTAATTATTGAAACAACTAATACTTCTTGGTTTGAGGTCAAATATCAATTAGAATATAAGTCTGATTGGTATGGTCGTAATATCATGAAGTTGATGAAATTACAACCAAAACTTCTAAGATGTGCTGTAAATATTGATATACATATAATAATAATGATTATGATGCTGAATGATCTTTAAATGTTTGTGATTGGATTTGTATTGATTGTAATAATGATCATGATGGTAATGTTGCCATCAATATCTTAAAATTAGGAATTTTTAATATTCCAAGACCGTATGGCAATAGCATGAGAATATCGTGCTTATAAGGTTAGCTTGTTCATGCTCAATCAGTAGATTATCAAGCAAAAATCTTCGTTCTCTTTAGGGGGAGTATGTCAATTGCTCTAAAATATTATTTAAGGATTTGATTAAAATGAGGATAGGTGAAATCGATGAAAAAAACTCTGTTGAAATTCCTTCGTCGTTTTATATCAAGCATAATAACAATATTTATAAATTTAACTATTTATCTTAGTAAAAAAGGACTAAACTTGTTTAGTAAATACAATGGGAAATCTTTTTTAAAAAACAATAAACAAATATTAATACAAGGTTTAATAGGACTTTTAATCTGTGCTTTTGGAGATTTATTTGCAGGAATCATATTAGGAAATATGACATCATATTTAGAAAGCTTTCCTGGATTAATAGTTCTAATTCCAGGTTCAATAGGGATGAGAGGAAATATCTATGGAGCATTAGCATCCAGACTCGGAACAAATCTTCATATTGGTACTTTATCTCCAGAACTTAAAAAATCAGATATTTTAAGCCAAAATATTCAATCCTCAATTATTTTAACTTTGATTCTATCAATATCATTAGGAATCCTTGCTAAAGTAACATGCATGATTTTTAATTTTAATAGCATGTCCTTTATTGATTTCATACTAATATCTTCTTTCGCTGGATTGATTTCAAGTTTAGTAATGTTACCTGCAACAATTATAATCCCGATTAAAAGTGTTCAAAATGGTTGGGATCCTGATAATATAACTATTCCAATAATCACTGCTTTAGGTGATTTATTTACTTTACCCTCAATAATTCTTGCAATTTATTTAACTTTAATTATAGATAATCAATTTCTTAAGATAATAGTTGGTGTTTTAATCATTATATTTACCTTACTTTCATTTTATTTTTCTTATAATTCTGGTTCTACTATAAAAAAGATTTTAAAACAAAATACTCCTGTTTTATTTCTATCTTCATTAATGGGAATTTCAGCAGGTCAAATTTTAAATGCTTTCATGAGTACTTTACTAACAAATCAAAGCCTTCTATCTTTAATTCCTATATTTTCAGGTGAAAGTGGTGGTTTACTCAGTATTTTAAGTGGAAGATTAACATCAGCTATTCATTCAGGTATAATAGAACCAAGTTATAAGTTAAGTGACGAATTAATGAAAAACTTTAAAATAATTTTACTGTTGGCAATAATTATTTACCCATTAATAGGACTTTTAGTGGGAGGTCTTCTTTACTTTATTGGAGCTTTACAATTAAGTATTATAACAATTATACTAATTAGTACGATATCAGGATTAATTTTAATTCCTATTTTGACATTTGCAGTATTTAGTATTTCAATATTTTCCTATATTAATGGTTTTGATCCAGATAATGTTGCAATTCCAGTTGAAACAAGTTTAACAGACTTTTTATCTAACATTGTTTTAATAGCTGTTTCATTAATTTTATTTGGTTCTTTAATGTTTAAAATATAATGAATTCTAAACTATTATAGTAGTTACGAAAAAGTTCTTAAATTTTGAAATGATAATTTTTTTATTAAATTATTTAATTTTAACTATTATTTTATTAAATTATTTAATTTTAACTATTATTTTATTAAATTATTTAATTTTAACTATTATTTTATTAAATTATTTAATTTTAACTAT
>JAITPS010000076.1 GCA_031289325.1 Candidatus Methanovirga meridionalis | reverse complement strand
TTATTTTTATTTATTTTTATTTATTTTTAAAAAAATTATTTATTAAAAACTTTATCAAAGATACTATATTTAATTTCAAATATCAATTTATAAAAATCTATAACTTTAAATTTTAGATAATATGAATTTATTTTGATTAATATAAATAATTTTAAATTGATATATTTTAATAATATTTATTTTTAAAAAAATTATTTATTAAAAACTTTATTTATTAAAAACTTTATTGAATTCAATATATTATAATCATTATGATTTTAATATTTCATTTATTCTTGTTAAATCATCTGTTGTTGATATTGGTGTAAGTTCATCTACTTTATTCTTCTTTAAATAGTCCATAACTTCTTTTCTATTTTTATATCTGATGATATATGAATTTTGATGAATTACATTTGCTTACATTTGCCACATCAGTTACACTTTTATATGCACTAAATTCAAGACTGTTCAAGTCTTTACTGATGATTTACTGATGAAATATTCTTGAGAAGAATAATTTTTATAGTTTTTCAATATTTAATATGTTAAAAACTTAGCTGAATGATTTAATATTGCATTTACTTGAGATTCTAATAATTTTAAAAGCTTTTAGTTATGGGTTTAAAGTTTTGTTTAATGATTTTAAGTATTATTGAAATTTAAAAGCTTTTTTAAAATAAAAATTTGATTTCACTTAAATTTCTGATACCACTCTAAAAATAATACTAATAAATTTTATCATTGAATATTTAAATATTAGCATTATTGATTACTTAATTAATAAATAATGTGAAATTAAGTTTAATGAAGAAAAATAAAGAAAAAATAAAAAGAAAATCCTTAACTTGACAAAGTTGTTCATTAATAGAATAGTTTATATACTTGATAGTTTAAAAGTTAATATTGTAATAAATTGGATTGTGTAATAATGTTTGTTTTTAATTAATTTTAATAAATTAAATTTTTATAAATAAATAATTAGATATTTTTAAAATTATATTTATATTTTAAAATTCTATTTTTATAAAGTTTTCTTTTTTAATTATTATTTTAAGTGAATATACTCTATCTTTTATTGCATCATGAATAAATAGCTTTATACACATAATATAAAAGTGTATACATAACATAAAAGATTAAATATGCTTATTATTATGTAGAATAGCTATTTAATAGGATTAGATAAAATGTTCGATGATAATTATAGTAGACAAGAAAGATCTTGCCCTGTAGATGTTGGGAAAATTTATGATCTCAAAATCGAAGATCAAGGTAAAGATGGTGATGGTATAGCAAGAATTGATGGATTTGTAATTTTTGTTCCTGGTGCTGAAGTAGGCCAAGAAGTTAGTGTAAAAATTAATGCAACCCGTAGAAAATTTGGATTTGGTGAAATAGCAGATGATGATGAAGTAGCTGATGAATAGCTTTTTCATCAATATTATGGTATTTATGAGACTTTTACATATAATATGGTAATGTAAAAATACCTATATTAAAGTGAAAGTTAATTAAATTACCATATTTTACTTATTTTTAATTTTAAAGAATAAATAAATTCTTTTTTAAATCCATATTTTTTTAAATTTCTATATTTTAAATTTATTGAATTTTTAGCTTTCGTTAGATTTTTAACTTTTGTTATTATAATTCAATATTAAAATTCTTTTTTTAAAATTATTAAAGTTCTTTTTTTAAAATTATTAAAGTTCTTTTTTTAAAATTATTAAAGTTCTTTTTTTAAAATTATTAAAATTCTTTTTTTAAAATTATTAAAATTCTTTTTTTAAAATTATTAAAATTCTTTTTTTAAAATTATTAAAATTCTTTTTTTAAAAATATTAAAATCATGTTAATTATTACTTTTGATAGGAAAATTGATTGATACTTTTATTATAAATTTAATATTTGAGTAATACTAATTATAAAATTAATCATAAATTTTATTACTAAAGAAATAATATTTTATAGTCCTTATGGAAAAGTTCTTAAATTTGAAATAATAAATTTTGGAATAATAAATTTTTTTATTAAATTATTTAATTTTAAATATTAATTTATAAAAAACTATAATTTTAAATTTTAAATAATATAAATATCTTTTAAATAATGTAAATATCTTTTAATTAATATAAATAAATTTTAAAAATAATTTTATAGTTATATGAAAAAGTTCTTAAATTTTAAAATGATAATTTGTTTTATTAAATTATTTAATTTTAAATATTAATTTATGAAAATCTATAATTTTAAGTTTTAAATAATATAAATACACTTTGATTAATATAACTAATTATAAATTAATATCTTTTAGTAATATTTATTTCTAAAAAAATCATTTATTAAGAACTTTATCAAAACTACTATAATTGTACCATTTAATAATAATAAATCTATTTTTTGTATTATTATATGCTTAGTAAAAATTAAGTTGTAAAAATTTGTATTTTTCTAAAAAACTATTAAATTTTATAAAAATTTTTTGATATGATTGTAGTTATATTGTCATTTCTTAAAAGGAGTAGAAATTGTTATTTTTTGAAAGAAATATTTAATGCAGATAATTAGGTATTGATGAATCATTTTTTAACTGGTTCCTCCAACAATAGTATTCTTTATTCTTATATGTGGACCTCCATCACCAACTGGAACTGTTTGACCTCCTTTTCCACAAAATCCAACACTAAGTTTAAAGTCAGACCCAACACCATCAATTTCTTTTAATGTATTTAAAATATCTCCAGATAACGAAGCATCTCTTAAATGGTCTGTTATTTCTCCATTTTTTATTTTAAAAGATTCAACTCCACTAAATTGAAATATTCCTTTTCCAGTGTCTACTTGACCACCTCTTGAACCTTTGATATAAATTCCATCTTTAATATCTTCTATAAGCTCATTAAAACTCATATCTCCTGGTTGAAGATAAGTATTACTCATTCTAACAATTGTTTGTTCATTAACCATTGACCTCGCATTTCCTGATGAATTCATCTCTAATTTAGAAGCTGTTTCTCTTGAATTTAATAAGGAAACTAATTTTCCATTTTTAACAAGTTGATTTGGCTTAGTTTTTATTCCTTCATCATCATAAGGATAATAACCAAAACCATCTTCTCTACTTGCATCATCAAAAATATTTACTAAGTTAGAACCTATATTTTTACTTAAATGCCCTTTTAATATAGAATCATTTTGAAGTATTAAATCTCCTTCAACAGCATGACCTAATGCTTCATGAATTAAAACACCAGTTAATTCATTATCAGCTATAACAGTAAAATTTCCAGAAGGTGATGGTTCTGCTTTTAATAACTTTGAAGCTTTTTCACCTGCTTTTCTTCCAAATTCTTCAATGTCTGCATTTTTAAGAACTTCAAAACCTGCTACTCCACCTATACTACCATGTCCAAACTGTATAATATCTCCAGATGAAGCCGTTGCATTTAAAAACATTGCTACTATTGTTTCATTTACAATTATTGAACTACCCTCACTACTTAAAAATAGCTTTTCATATTCAGTATCAGAATAGCTAACTGTTGTACTTACAACATCTTTAACTTTAGCTGCTTTATCAGCTTCACAAACTACCTCTTTTTTATCTTCTATACCCACATCACTAAGAGGTATTTTATTATTTGTTTTAATTTTATCTTTAACTATTCTCTCATCACTTAATTCAACATCCCCAGATAATGAATTTGCAAGTTTAATAGCTGTTTGAGCTATTTCCTCTAATTTATTTAAATCATTTGTATATGCAAAACCCCATGCACCATTTTTCAAAACCCTGATTCTTGCTCCAATATTCAATCCAGAATTTATTCCATCGATCTTACTGTCTTTCATGATTACATTGGTACTATTAGATTTATTAGCCCTAATATCACTATAATCAACATCAGAACTTATTTTATCTAATAAACTATTAAATTTATCCATATATTCTTCCATTATTTTTTACCCCATATTCTATCAAGCAAACTATTATATTTATCAATAAGATTATAATATTCAATCCATTATTAATTATAGTAGCTTTGATAAAGTTCTTAATAAATAATTTTTTTTTAAAATGAATATTATTAAATAATATTAATTTAAAGTTAATTATATTATTTAAAATAAGTTTATATTATTTAAAATTAAATATAATGGTTTTGATAAAGTTCTTAATAAATAATTTTTTTTAAAAATGAATACTATTAAATAATATTAATTTAAATTTATTTATATTAATTAAAATTTATTTATATTAATTTAAAATTATTTATATTAATTAAAATTTATTTATATTAATTAA
>JAITPS010000019.1 GCA_031289325.1 Candidatus Methanovirga meridionalis | reverse complement strand
TTAACCTATATAAACATTTTGAAATTAAAATTCAAATTATTGACATTACATATATTAGTAAAGACATGTACATGTAACAAGATATAAACAATGATAAACTATAATCAAATAAAATATGTAAACAACCCTTTAATAAAAACATATAACTAATATTATAAATATTAATTAAATAACAGAGAAAAGTAATGAAGTTAACCGAGAAAAAGAAATAAGAACCTTAAAAAAGGCAATGAAAATGTAATAAAAATGGTTGAAAAAGTATGAAAATAGAAAAAGTTAATACTAATAAAAAACAAAAAAAGGTTTTTGGAAATTATCTATAATTATCTAAAAATAAATTTCATGATATTAAATTTATTAACAAATTAAAGACCTTTCCAAAATCACTATATTCATATATAATAATAACTTGTTAAGATAAAATCATATGTTCTATTTTATCATCTAATTTTTGAGAGAATCTGTAAAGGAAAAGAGAAAATGGGAAAAATTATAGATAACCAATTGGACTTAGAAGATGGTTTAAAACATTTATCTATGGTCGAGATAATTAAAGATTATAGTGATAAAATTAATGACTTTAAATTTCATGTAGGTTCTGGATTTTTTTTTGTGGATAGTTTTGGAGAATTATATAAGGCATTGAATGTGAAAAAACTTAATTTAGGGTCAGATGAGTATATTGAAGAATGGAATACTCCTGCACCTATATTAATCATGATGGGAAAACAGACAAATAAAAATACTAAGGAAGCTTTAATAGATGCTGAAAATATTGTGAAACATTCTCTTAACTCTAATGATATTGAATACATGCAATTTTTAGAAGAATTAATAAGAAAAGACTTAATAAAATTTAAAGTTTTCACAGACAAGAGATTTCATGCCAAGATTTATTTTTTCTATGAGAACGACTCTATAGCTGATGTCTATGTTGGATCTTCTAATTTAACATTACATGGACTTACAAAAAATATTGAATTAACTTCCCCTATAAACGGAACTTTCGATGTTAGAAATTCTCATAAAGAGTGGTTTTTAAATTTATGGAAAAAATCAACTGATGATTTAAATGTTCTTGAAATTATTCAATCATATAAAGCTAATGATTTTATTTACTATGAGCCAAGAGCATTTTTTGAGAATTTAATTAAAATCATGGACAAGGAATATCTTTTTTATAATAGTGATATTAGTGAAAATACTTTGTTGGTTAAATTTCAAAGCTTTGATTTTTATCAAGTAATGAATAGATTAAACAAATATAATGGTTGTATTCTATCATCTTCTGTAGGTTTAGGAAAATCTTATGTTGCTTTAGAAGTTATGAGATACTATAAAAATAGAGAGATGAAAGTATTATTAATCGGACCATCTAATTTAGTTAAAGGTAGTATTTGGCATGATTATTTTGATAAGTATGATTTAATTATAGAAACTATAGGTTTTGGAGATTTACAGCAAAGTAATTTCAACACAGATCCATACAAACATTATGATTTAATTGTTGTTGATGAAGCTCATAATCTTAGAAATACTTCAAATCGTCGAAATAATATGAAAAAAATCATGAGAAATTCATTCAATGCTAAATTTCTTTTTTTAACAGCAACACCAATAAATACTAAAATCAGTGACTTGAATAGTTTAATAGACCTTTTTTATGAAGTTCACAAAAGCAGTTGGCTAAATAAAAAGCTAAAAACAGAATATGAAAAATTTAAATTAAAGGTCAATAAGTTTGAAAGCTTGAGTGCTGATAATGATTCCGATAAACTTTTCAAAGAGATTCAAGAATTGCAAAAATATGTTGAACAGGAATTAATTGTCAAAACTACCCGAAAAATGATAAAAAAATATTTTGCCGATGATCTTTTGTTACTCTCGGGTACAACTGAACTTTTAGAACCTAAGGTTAATAAAGTTGTTTATAGTTATCCTCAAGAATATATAGATGAATTTTTTAAGATATTACCTTCTTTTCTTATTAATTTAAGCTATGAATATGCTAAATTTAAAAATGATGGTGAAAATTTTACTTATAAAGAAGATTTAAACTTAATTGCATTTTATCGTTGGTTATTATATAAAAGATCAGAAAGTAGTATTTATGCTTTTTATAAATCGTTGAAAACATTAAAAAATAAAACAGAATTATACCTTAAATTTTTAGAAAACAAGATATTAGATGAGAAATTAGTTAAAAATGTACATGATAGAGAAATTAAAAAGAAGTTAATTAAAACTAAAAAGGTATATGATGAAAATGATATTGAATTTAAAAATAGAATTATTTTTAGTTTAAAAAATGATATAGATTATATTGATGAAATGACTTCAAAATTAGACAATTTAAGAATTGGTCATAGATTTAAAGATGATAGTAAATTAGAACTATTAAAAAAATTATTGATTGAAAATCAGGAAAAAAAATGTTTAATATTTACAGAGTATTTTGATACTTTAGAATATGTATACAAAAATTTAAAAGATGCTGGAATAAATGTTGGATATGTCGCTGGCAGAGACTTAAAAGGAATTTCATTAAAACATTCTACCAAAGATGAGAATATTAAAAAATTTAAAAATAATCAATATCAACATTTAATCGCTACAGAAGTTATATCCGAGGGTTTTAATATTTCAGAAGCAGACATTGTAATAAATTATGATTTGCCATATAACCCAGTTAGATTGATTCAGAGAGTTGGTAGAGCCACAAGAATTAATGTTCTAAAACAGATTGAAATAATGAACTTTCATCCAGATAGTGATGTAGATGGTGAGTTAAACCTAATTAATATATTAAATTTGAGAATTTCAAATATTATTAGTATGATAGGTATTGATTATAATATTTGGTCATACACTGAAAAAATTTTAAAAAAAAGAGAGAAATTAGATGAAATTAACAAATATGAAGTTATTAAAGAGTTAAAAAATAGAATAGCTGAAGAAAACCCTGAAGATATATATCAAATATCTCTTAGAAAAGAATCTAAATTAGATATTTTAATAAAAAAAAGTATAGATTATTATAATATTAATCCTGATGATATACCTATTAATAAACCAAATAAACCTATTTATACTTCTTTAATCAGTGATAATCATGATTTTTATGGTATTTATCAATTTGAGGATGATTTTTATGAGTATGGCACTTCTGAAGAAAATATTCGTATTCCATTAAAACCTCAAAAATCATATTCAAAGGAAAATGTAATATCTTTTACTGATAAAATTAAAAAGAAATATTTAGAAATTCAATATTTAAGAGAAGACCAGTCATTAACCTCTCATAAAGATAGAGTTTCACATAATCAAATAAACAATATTAAAAATGGTGTTATACCTCTTAAGTCTACAATGAATAAATTATTAGAATTAGGTCCAACATGTTATACCAATTACAAAATTCAAGAAAAGGTGAATGAAATATTTAATACAGTTAAAGATAAAATTAGTAATGGTAAAATTTTACTTTGTTGTAAAGATGATGAAAGAAAAGTAATTCGAAAATGGAAAAGTGATTTTGAAGAGATTATGAATGAGTTTGGATTTGAAAAAGTTCCTATTTTAAATGAATGGGCTAAAAATCCCGATTCATACAAACAAAATATTTTAGCATTTATTCAATATCAAAAAGAAGATCATTAAAACCAATTTTATTTAAAAACACAGAAAAGGAAGAGTTTGTATGTCTGATTTATTTAATTTAAAGTTTTTAGAAGAAAAATTAGGAGAGTTTAATAAAGACTTAAAATATCCTAGAATAAGCTTAATTGAGGGTTCTTTCATATATGTTGAAAAAAACACAAAAAAGGAGCTAAATGAAGAAATAAATAGAATCAATTATGATGATTCTATAAATCCAGTTTATATTTGGGGTTATGTTAGTGAATATAATGCTATTTATTTAAGTCGGACTTTTGGAGAAAATAAATCCTTTATTTACAACCCACAAGTAATGAGTAGATCTGAGTTTGTTAAAGGAAAGTTAAAAGTAATTAATGGTCTTGAAAGATATAGTATTAATGATTTATTTGATCAAAAAGCTGTTTTTAATTATTTTTATAAAAAACTTTGGGATTTAAGATTAGAGTTAGGTAAAAATATAAGGGACAATAATGGAATAGCTGATAATCTTTCATTGATGGAAGCCCAATATATAATTGATAGAATAATCTTCATCTATTTCATTTGTGGAAAAAATTTAATTTCTATTAAGGGTGGAGAGAATTTATCTGGTAAAAAACTCTTTTCAGGGTTTATTGGACAAAGTAGTAAACCCTATTTTTACCTAAAAGAAATGTTTTTTAAACATTTTGCTGAAGACAGTAAAGAACCACTTAATATCGGAGGAGTATTGATTAATATTCCTTATTTAAATGGTGGATTATTTAGAGATAAAAAAATTGGAAATATTTCCCAACAAGATTTGAAAATAGATTATGATTGGAATAAAATCTTTAATATTTTAAACAAATACAATTGGATGATAGATAATAATATCATGGATTATGATGATGAAAATGAAGGCAACATAACTCCTGAAATTCTTGGACATATTTATGAGAAATTTGTAATCTCTATAGAAAAATTAGATGATATTAAACTTGAAGATTTAAAAATTAATGATAAAGGAATGCTTAAAGAAGGAAATAGAAAAATTGGAGCATACTACACTCCAGAACACATAACCGATTTTATCTCTAAAAATGCAATAAATTCTTTTTTATTTGGTGAAAATACAATAGCAGACAATAATAATTTTGTTAGTGAAATATTTATCAATAGTGTTCTTAATCAAAGTTTTTCTAAAAGCTTGTTGGATAAATTAAACTCCATTAAAATTTGTGATCCATCTTGTGGTTCTGGAGCATTTCTTCTCAAGGCAGGAGAAATTTTACTTCAATATAAAAAAAGAGTGTGCAATAAACTAAATTTGGATTTTGAAGAATATAATCTAAAAAAAGAAATAATAATCAACAATCTTTATGGTGTTGATTTAAAAGAAGGAGCTATTGAAATTTGTAAATTAAGGTTATGGCTTTGGTTAATATCCTCTAAATTTGAAAAAATTGATACACTTCCAAATATTGAATATAATTTCATCTTAGGTAATTCATTGTTTGGTTGTCTTGAAGAAAAATTAGTTCAGAAAACAATTGTTCAAGTTGTTGACAAAGAAACAATGGCTTTATTTGATGCTCTTAAAATAATCTTTGATATGCAAATTATAAACAAAATCATTGAATTGTTAAACTCGCAGACAATAGAAAATTTCACAGAAGCAATATATTATCTAAAGTCATTGTATTCAAATTCATCAGGATTAAATGCTGAATATTTGAAAAAAACAATTGATAACATTAATTCAAAAATAAACAGAGAAATAAGTGCAATTTATAAAAATAAATATAACAATGAAAGAAACAATGTTGATCTCTTCCATTGGAGATCAGAATTTTATAAGGTTATGAATAATGGTGGTTTTGACTTAGTTATAGGAAATCCACCTTATGGTAAAATATTAACTGACTCTGAAAAAGATTTAGCCGATGAAATTTATAAATCCAAAAGAAATGATATAGCAGCATTGTTTGTTGAAAGAAGCATTAATCTTTTAAATAGTGGAGGATATTTAGGCTACATTATTACTAATGCAATAACTTTCAGTAAGGAATTTTCAAAAGTTAGAGAAATGATTTCAAACAACTTCCAACAATGCCATATATCTAGTTTTGATAGAGATAAATGTAGATTTTTTGATGGAATGACTTTATCAGTTGCAATTTTAAGCTGTTTTAATAAAAAACAACCCAAATGTGAATTTTACACCTCAAAAATGTATAGACAAACACCAGAATTATCAGAAATAAGTTATCAACTATCGAATGAATTTAATATTGGTGAAAAATTAGGAGTGAGCTATTCTTGTGAACATAGAGTAGCTAAAATTGGAAATAAAACTTCATTAAGTTTAATTAATAAATTATCTTCATTTGAATATAGTATTTCTGAAGTGTTTGATATAGTTAGTGATAAAATAGTATGGATTAGAACAAGTGGGAATTATTGGTATAATAGTTGGAATAAACAGCCTTATGAAAATTCAAAAATCAAAAGTTATGGGGTTAAAAATGAGTATGATGATTTAATAATAAGTATTATTAACAGTTCTATCTTTTATTATTGGATGAGAGTCTATGGAAACGGAAGGGACTTAAATTTAGATATTTTAAAGCTTTTTCCTGTTGTTGAATATTATCTAATATCCTCCTTTAAACAATTACTTAGTGAAAATGTTAATAGATTAATGAAATATTTATTTAAAAATTTTGATGAGAAAAAGAATAGATTTTCAACTTCAAATGTGAAACCAATCATTGATTTATCTGACATTTTAATAGGTAAGTTATATGGAATGTCAAATGATGAGATTAAATATATTCTCAACTATGATCAATCCATAAGAAAAGGTCAACAAGCATCCGATGTATTTTTTGTATTATTTGACTTTTTGTTGTATCTTACAGAAAATAATAAAGAAGGCAAATTTAATAAGGAATTTGAATATATGAATCAATTATTAAATAGATTAGCTGATGAAAATTACTTAGATATTACAGACAATGAAAAAAGCGAATCATTAAAACATGTTGAAGATATTTTTAAAGATTATAACTACAATAATGAGTTAAATTTAGAGATTATTAAAAATTATCATCACCTATTAAAAACATTTAATTTATTCTAATAATGAGAATATTTCAATAATATGGGCATTATGGAAAAGTTCTTAAATTTTGAAATGATAATTTTTTTATTTTTGAAATGATAGTTTTTTCATTTTTGAAATGATAATTTTTTATTAAATTATTTAATTTTAAATATTATTTCATGAAAATTCATAATTTTAAATTTTAAATAAAATAAATGTATTTTAAATAATATAAATGTAATTTAAATAATATAAATGTAATTTAGATAATATAAATGTATTTGATTTTAAATTAATATTTTTTAATAATATTTATTTTTAAAAAAGTTATTTATTAAGAATTTTATCTTCAAATATTAATTTTTGTCTTTTAAATTTAATTTAAATAAATAAAAATAATTTAAATAAATAAAAATAATTTAAATAAATAAAAATCTTAGGAAAATCGAAAATTTTTCGTTTATAACTTTAAAAACTAAAATTTTTAAAATAAAGAAAAACTTCGTTTTTCTAACTTTAAAAAATAGAAAATTTTTTAAAATAAAAGAAAATTACAAATTTTCTAACTTTAAAATATAGAAAATTTTTTAAAATAAAAGAAAATAATTTTACCTAACAATATAGTTGACTTTTATAAATTTTATCAAATTTGTAATATATTATATGTGTGTATCATGAGATTTAGTTTTACTTGAAAATTATAGACACTGCACAACAATTATTTTTCATACTATAAATTGATATAAAAGTCATGTCCCATACAATTATGTAGTCATGTATAAACATATAAAAGCAATGACTTTTTAATCAATTTTGGAATTGTTGCAGTTCTATAAGTAAAATTTTTATAAAACAAAAATATTATATAAAATAAAACATATATATTCATTATGGAAAAGGTCTTAAATTTTAATGATAATTTTGTTATTAATTTATTCAATTTTAAATATATTCAATTTTAAATATCACTTTCAACTTTAAGTATCACTTTTAAATTATTAAATTTATTTATATGAACTTAATTTATTAATCAATAATTCCTTATTCTGATCAATATACTACGAATAATAAAAAATAAAGGTTTTCAGTCAAATTTTTTAAAAATGAATTATTGAGATTTTTAAAAATTTAATATGGATAAATTTAATAATTATTATGAGGAGAACATCATGTCATCGGTATCATCAAAAGAATTATATGAATTTAAAAGGACTCTTGGGGATTTATCAGAAAAAAAAGGTCGGGGAACTGAACTTGTTTCTGTATACATTCCTAAAGATAAACAAATTAGTGATGTTGGAAAGCATATGCGCGAAGAATATGGACAAAGTGCTAATATTAAAAGTAAACAAACTCGTAAAAATGTTCAATCAGCTATTGATGTTATTATTCAAAAAATGAAGTTATTTCCAAAACCACCTGAAAACGGATTGGTTTTATTCGTTGGAATGATACCTAAAGGAGGTCCTGGAACAGAAAAAATGGAAACTTATGTTTTTGAACCCCCAGAATCTATTCAAACATATATTTATCATTGCAATTCTGAATTTTATCTTGAACCATTAAGATACATGATGGATACTAAAGAAGTTTATGGGATTGCTGTTTTAGATAGAAAAGAATCTACAATAGCTACACTTAAAGGAAAAAGAACTGATATTTTAAAACATTTAACAAGTGGTGTTCCAGGTAAACATAAAGCAGGAGGTCAATCACAAAGAAGATTTGATCGTTTAATCGATTTAGCTGCTCATGAATTTAAGAAAAGAATAGGTGATTATATTAATGAGTTATTTTTACCAATTGAAGATCTTAAAGGAATTATTCTTGGTGGTCCAGGTCATACTAAAGAAGAGTTTCTTAAAGGGGAATATCTTAACTACAAACTTAAAGATATGGTAATTTCTACAATTGATACTTCTTATACTGGTGAATTTGGTATAAAAGAAATCATTGATAAATCAACGGATCTTCTTAATGAAATGGATGTAATAAAAGAAAAATTATTAGTTAAAAAGTTTTTATCCGAGTTAGTTCATGATAATGGTCTTGGAGTATATGGTGAGAAAGAAATAAGGAAATATCTTGAAATGGCTGCTGTTGATACATTATTAATTTCTGAAGGATTAGAACATGATAGACAGTATTTCAAATGTCAAAATTGTGGAAGACAAACTCAAGTGACCATTAAATCTAAAGTGGGTGATGAAATGATTTGTACTAAATGTGGAGAACAAATGAAATTATCTGAAGCAAGAAAAGTGGTAGATCATTATTTAGAACTGGCTAATGATTATGATGTTAATGTTGAAATTATTTCTACAGAAACTGAAGAAGGAAATCAACTTTTAAAGGCATTCGGTGGGTTTGCAGCTATTTTAAGGTACAGACCATAAGATTCCCATTGTAAACAGTAATCTGTCATATAACTATTTTAGAATATAAAAAAAGGAGATTAAACTTCTTTTAAAGGAAAGCATAATCTCACTTCTTTTAAGGGAGAGTGTAATCTCTAAATATTTATCCTAATCTATTAATTTTAATTAATGATTCTATAGGAACCCCATCAATTTCATTTATTCCTACTTTATCTACTAAAACTGTTGCAGCTATTGGATTTCCTTTTTGTTGTTTAACTACAGAGATAACATCTCTTAAAGTAGCACCACTTGTAACAATATCATCTACAATTACGACCTTTTTACCTTTAACAGATGCAAAGTTTTTACTTATTGCTCCAGTTCTTTCATGTTCATCATCACTACTTTGTTTTTTAGGGTGGAAAATAGCTAATGAAGTATTTATATTATAATCATCTAAATAATCACTTACCATTGTTGCAAATGGAACTCCACTAATAGCTACTCCTAAAATAACATCAGATTCATATTTTAAAACCATATTAGCTAATGCATTTGAAACATTTCTTAATCTTGCTGAGTTTCCACCAATTTTATTCCAATTAATTGCAAAATCTGTAGGAGCATCTTTAACTTTTCTTTGATTTACTTTTTGAAAGGTTAACCATATTGCTGTATCCATTGAAACATTTAATTCATCAGCTATTTCTCCAGTTGCAAATCCTTTATTTTTTAATTCCTGAGCTTTTTCAATTAGTTCTTTATTCATTGTAACACCATTAACTTTATAATTATTTTAATAGAAATCTTTTTTTCAATTAATTATTTCTAATTCAATCAATTAAATACCATAGAAAATTGTATTAATTTATAAAGTATAAACCATAAACAAATTATTTAAATAATCAATCAAAAAATTAGTAATTTACTTTTATAAAACTTCATATTTTTATAAAACTTTTTATTTTAAACTATAAATAATATTTTTCTTGTATTATAATTAATTTTAATGTATCTATATATTTTAATAATATATATAATTATTTAATTAAAAAATCATGAAATTTAATTAAAAAATCTTTAATAAAAAATCATGAAATTTAATTATTATGATCTTATAATTTATTTTTTAATTTTAGTTAAGGGTAGATATAATAAGCATTGCAAAAATAGGATGGATTTTTGCAATTGAAAACAATGAATCTTTATTTATTTCTATTTTTTTCTTCTACAATAATTTCAATAGTATTTGTAATAGATTTTTTAATTTTTCGGTGAATTATTTACATTTCATCATATCTAAATGAATAAATTTTAAAATAATAATTTTTTTTATTAAATTATTTAGTTTTAAATATTATTTTATTAAATTATTTAGTTTTAAATATTATTTTATTAAATTATTTAGTTTTAAATATCATTTTATTAAATTATTTAGTTTTAAATATCATTTTATTAAATTATTTAGTTTTAAATATTATTTTATTAAATTATTTAGTTTTAAATATTATTTTATTAAATTATTTAGTTTTAAATATTATTTTATAAGAGTCCATAATTTTAAATTTTAATTAGTATAAATTTATTTTGATCAATATAAATAATTTTAAATTAATATTTTTTAATAATAATTATTTTTAAAAAAATTATTTATTAAGAACTTTATCAAAACCACTATAATTTTAAATATAAATTTTATATTAATCTAAATTTTATATTAATCTAAATTTAATTTTTTTTTAAATTCAACTTTTTTTTTTGAAATTCAATTTTTTTTAAAAGTTGTTTTCTTTTTAAACATATATGCTTCAATATTTTTATAAATAAGAAATTATATTCTAAAAAAATTAGAAATAATTCTCTTTAATCTAAATTCCATTAAAATTTACACTTTTTTATAAATAAACTTTTTTATAAATAAGATATATTTATATAATTTAAAATACTAATTTATTTTAATAAGAACTTATAACTTAGAAGTATTTAGAATATTGATTATAAATCTTCAACAATTCTAAAATTAAATAAAAATTATTTATTTGTATAAATTACCATATAAATCATTTAATTAGTTTAATAATTCAAATTTATATCTTAATTTATAATAATTTTTAATATATTTGATAAAAAATAATAATTAGAGATGATTTAGTGATAATAGGAACGAGAGGAAGTAATTTAGCATTTAATCAATCAGAATATGTTAAATTATCTTTATCTAAGATTACTAAAGAAAAAATCAATCTTAAAATTATTAAAACTAAAGGAGATAAAATACTTAGCTCCCAACTTTATAATATGGACTCAAAAGGACTTTTTACTAAAGAATTAGATAAATCATTATTAGAAGAGGAAATAGACCTTGCAGTTCATAGTTTAAAAGATGTTCCTGTTGAATTAGATGATGATTTAGAAATTGTTGCAATTCCAAAAAGAGAATCTCCAAATGATGTATTTGTATCAAATTATAATTGGGATGAACTTAAAGCTGATGCTACAATTGGAACAAGTAGTTTAAGAAGAGAAGCATTTTGCAGACATCACAAAAAAAATATTAAACTTAAACCACTTAGAGGCAACATCAATACAAGAATAGAAAAAGTAGCCAACAATGAGATTACAGGAACTATAATGGCAGAAGCAGGTTTAAAAAGATTAAAATTAACTAAGTATATTAAAAATAGATTTTCAATTAAAGATATGACTCCAGCAGCAGGGCAAGGAGCATTAGCTATTGTATCTAGAAAAGATTCTATAAAAAAAGAGTGCATTGCAAAGTTAAATGACTATATGACTTTTCAAGAAACCTTAGCTGAGAAAACATCATTAAAAGAATTAGGTGTTGGGTGCCAATGGCCTATTGGAAGCTTTGCTAAAGGACATAAAGACAAAATAGAACTATTTACAATTTTACTTAATAAAAAAGGAGAAATTTTAAAAGAAATCTCTTTAAAAGGCTCTTTAAAAGAGTCAGAAGCTATTGGTAGAGAAGCTGGAAAGATTATAAGTGAATATATTTGATTGGAGGAATTAAAGTTGGATAAAATAGGTGTTGGTGTGATAGGTGTTGGAGCAATGGGTTATAATCATGCCCGTATATACTCTAAATTAGATGAAACTGATTTTATAGGTGTTTCTGATTTGAATGATTTTACTTTATCAAAGACATCAAAAAAATATAATGTTTCAGGATATAAAGATTATGAAGATTTACTTAGTCATGATGAATTACAGATTGTAAGTGTTTGTGTTCCAACAACACATCATTATAAAGTGACTATGAAAGCTATTGAATATGGTAAAGATATTTTAGTTGAAAAGCCTATATCTTTTACTCTTGAAGAAGCAAAAGAAATGGTTAGATTTGCAAAAGAAAAAGGTGTTAAATTATCAACTGGGCATGTAGAAAGGTTTAATCCAGCAGTTAAGAAAGCAAAAGAACTAATAGAAAATGATGTCATTGGTGATATTGTATCATCTTTTGCTAAAAGAGTTGGTCCTTTTCCTCCTCAAATTAAAGATGTTGGTGTAGCTACTGATTTAGCTATTCATGACCTTGATGTTATGACTTATTTATTTGATGAAAAAGCTAAACAAATTTATGCTACAATGGGAAGTATTTTAGAAAAATGTATATACGAAGATCATGCTGAAATCATGACAACATTTGAAACAGGAATAACTGGTATTTTAGAAGTTAATTGGTTAACACCATACAAAAGAAGAGAATTAGAAATTACAGGAACCGAAGGAATAATCTCTATTGATTATATTGATCAAACTATTGAGGTTCATGGGAAATTTGCTCATGATGTGACTATTAATCAAGAAGAACCATTGAAAGAAGAGATCAAATCCTTTTTAAATGCAGTTAGAACAGATACAGAACCAGTAATCACAGGAAAAGACGGACTTAATGCACTTAAAATGATTTTAGCAGCAAATAAATCATCAAGAGAGCATATACCCATTAATATTTCTGACATTAAATAAGTAGTTGTCATTTCTTTTTTTATAAAATTAATATGATAATGATTTAAAGAAGAATTCTAAGGATTCTAAATCCTTAATTCGTTGAATAACATCTATTGTGAAAAATCATGTTCCAAATCATAGAACTTTAAAAAATATGGGCAGATGCAAAAATTATCCATGCTAATTTTACACTGCCAAGAATAATGCTTATGCAACATCATTCAATGAAAACATCAATAAATTCAAAGTTATCAACATCAAATAAACCTTTATCAGATAGTTTTAAACTTGGAATAACTAAAAGAGCTAAGAAAGACAAGGTCATGAATGGAGATTTTAGATTAATACCTAAAGATTTAGCTATTTTATTCAGTTCTAATTTTTCTTTTACCACCACATCTATATTTTCATTGGTCATAATTCCACCAATAGGGAGTTTTAATATTTTCATACACTTACTTGAAACAATAGCTAAACCTCCTTTATTTTCTCTTATAAGATTAACGGCCTTTGCCATGTAATAGCTATTTGTTCCAACAACTATTATATTATGGGAATCGTGAGCAACACTACTCGCAATAGCTCCTTCCTTTAAATTAAATCCTTTTACAAAAGCATTTCCAATATTATTATTTCCATATCTTTCAACAACGGATAGTTTAAGTATATCTTTAGAAACATCTTCTTTAGCTATTCCATTTTCAATTTTTATTGTTCCTTCAATTCTATTGGTTACTAATTCCCCTTCTAAAACTTCAATTAAATTGATTTTTTTAGTGTTTAAATCATTTTCCAACTTATTAATCTTAATTTCAAAATTCTCTAATCTTTTTTCAGTTAACATGAAATTGTTTATTATTTTAGATTTTTTTCTTTTAAATAAAACTTTACCATTCTCTGCTACTAATTTTCCATGAACAAATGTTTTTTTAACATTTAAATCTTTTAAATTATCCACTAAAATAAAGTTAGCTATTTTATCTTTAGCTATTAAACCAGCATTTAAATTATAATGTTTAGCAGGATTTAATGTTACCATTCTAATAGCTTCATATTCATCTATTCCTAATTCAATAGCTTTTTTCACCAATGAATTTATATGTCCTTTAATTAAATCTTCTGGAGATATATCATCACTTACAAGAAAATCAAAAATTGGATAAGATAAAACATTTTCAAAGTCGATAGCAGAAATTTTCCCTAAAAAATCTTGATATGATAAAATTTTCAATCTTTCTTTTAAACTAAAAAGATCGTTCATATTTTTAGCAGAAGATCCTTCCCTAACCATGATTTTCATACCCAAATTCTTCTTTTCAATAGCTTCATCAAAACTACTGCATTCATGATCGGTTGATATAACATTATCGAAATCATCCCAATATAAATATTTCTCTAAATCAATCCCCGTTAGTTTGGGAGCATGCCCATCAATAGGTTTATTCAATGATTTAGCTATTTTTAATTTATTAAGGATGGATGGATCACGATTAATAACCCCTTTAAAGTTCATAACTTCTCCTAATCCAATGATTTCATCTTTTTTTAATAAACTTTCAATATCCTTCTCATTAACAATGGCTCCAGAACTTTCAAATTCTGTGGCGGGAACAGATGAAGGAGCAGTGAAATAAAAATCAAACGGGACAGTATTTCCATCCTCAACCATGTATTCAATTCCTTTAACTCCTAAAATATTAGCTATTTCATGAGGATCAGCTATTAAAGAAGTTGTTCCTAATGGAAGAACTGCCTCAGCAAATATTGATGGTGTAAGCATAGAACTTTCAATATGAATATGTGAATCAATGAATCCTGGAAGTATTATCTCATCAAAGTCCAATTTTTCATTAGTGGATATTGGAATTACTTCTTTAAAAACCTTATTTTCAATTATAATATGGGCAGGATAAATCTCATTTTCGTGCAAATCTAATATATTAGCTTTAAAATTAACTTTTTTATTTCTCATGAAAATTCCAACGGTTTAATTTTTATAATTATTGTGGATTCATTAAATTTTTTAATAATTGGGTGGGGAACAATTCTATTAAAACTTTTTTTAGAATATAACCATTAATTTTTCATTTATTTTAGATATAATCTGTTTTTTATTCTTCATATTTCACATACTCTTTTTTTAACAAATAATAAATTTTAATTAAGAGTGCGATCATGATATAATTCTTGTTTTATAAAATAATATATGTAACTATTTTACTTGTTTTTAAAATTTTAGTTTCTAAAGTTAGAAACGAAAAATCTCCAATTTTTCTAAGTTATCTTCGATAACAAATTTGTGATTTTCTTTATTTTAAAAAATTTTCTATTTTTTAAAGTTAGAAAATTTGTAATTTTATTTATTTTAAAAAAATTTAATATTAATCACTTTTTTTTTTATTTGTTTAATAATAGTTAAAAACTTAATGTTAATATTATAATAACCATATTTTTTATAACAATAAATTTATAATTATTAATATGATTATTTAAATATTTAAAACTAATAAATTATATAAAATAATATTTTTAAAGCTAACAATAATAATATAATTATTTTAAAGAGAATATATTATATATTAAAATATTATAGATATTTTGAAGAAAAATAAAGGGCAATAACAATTGTTTCCCATCACATAATTAAATATTTTTTGATTCTTTTGGGATGTGAAAAATTCGACTGATAGATTTTTATTATATGGTTTTCATTTTTAAATATTTTAATAAAGATAGTCGTTGCTGTCAAATTAAGAATTTTTGATTAAAATTTTTACTAAAATTTTGTTTTTAATATCTTCATTTTTAATTTCAATCCAATTTTAAAAAAATTATTTCTTAAGTTGACAACATCGTTAGGAAATCAACTCATTTTTATTCTTTTAGTATGTTTTTATGCCTCAACAGAACTATTTATAACAACTATTGGAGAAAAATAGTAAATCTATATTCTGTATAACTGAGATATCTACAATAAAGAAAGAAAAAGAATGAAAATCAATGATGAATATGTTGAAATTAAATTAAACTCCAATAGAACAATAAGTATTAAAAATGAAAATCTTAAATATAAGGCAAAAGAATGGATTATTTAAATTATATTATTTAAAATTTATTTATATTATTTAAAATTTATTTATATTATTTAAAATTTATTTATATTATTTAAAATTAAATAATTTAATAAAAAAAAATTATTATTCAAAATTTAAGAACTTTTCCACAATGACTATTAATTAAAATGTATTTATATTAATTAAAATTTAAAATTATAGATTTTTATAAACTAATATTTAAAATTAAATAATTTAATAAAAAAATTTTTAGTTCAAAATTTAAGAACTTTTCTATAATTATTATAATCAATACAAATAATTTTAAACTAATCTAAATTGAATGTTTTTGAAAAATTTATAATTTAATTAAAAGTATCTATAATCTATTAAAAGTATCTATAATCTGTTAAAAGTATCTATAATCTATTAAAAGTATCTATAATCTATTAAAAGTATCTATAATCTATTAAAAGTATCTATAATCTATTAAAAGTATCTATAATCTATTAAAAGTATCTATAATC
>JAITPS010000266.1 GCA_031289325.1 Candidatus Methanovirga meridionalis | reverse complement strand
AAAAAGAATCCGATAATAAAGAAGAAATTATTAAAGAGAAATCTGATAACATTTCTAAACTCAACGATGAAAAAGAATCCGATAATAAAGAAGAAATTATTAAAGAGAAATCTGATAATATTTCTAAACTCAACGATGAAAAAGAATCCGATAATAAAAAACATGGTGATGTTAAATCTAAAAAACCCAAGAAGAAAAGAAAAAAACTTCCTAAAACAGATTTTATTCCAGCGAACAATTTTTTAGAAGTTTTAAATCAGAAAAATGATCATGAACGCCTTATACTTGAAATCGCTGATGAAAGAGACGAATACAATAAAATTTCTAAAGAACAAAGATTACTTAGGGATAAATTTAATGATAGTTTAAAAGAAAATCTTAAATTAGCTTCTGAATTCAAATATAAACGTAACAAAATCAATGTAGAAGTTGAAAAATATAAACAACTTCGTAACAAAGTAAACAATGAAATTAAAAAACTTGACTTCTCTTCTGGCAAAAAAGATATGATGAATCTTGAAAAAGAAATAGAAAAAATAGATAAAATCATTGAAACGAATGTTTTAGAAATTAAAAAGGAAAACCAACTCGTTAATAAAGCTAATGACTTAAGAAAACAAATAAATGAATTTAAAGAAGACAAAAAAGTTAAAGCCATAGCTGATAAGCTTAGAGAAGAGTCTGAAAAGCATCATACTAAAGTTGTTGAGTTATCAGAAAGTGCTCAAGAGTTTCATGATAAAATGATTGATTGTTTCAAAGAAACTAATGAAATTAGAAACAAAGCTGATGAAGCACATGAATTATTTATTAAATCAAGAAATAATGCTTCAGATAAGCATGAAAAATTCAAAATGGTTTTAAGTGAAATTCATATCATCAACAGTAAACTAAATAGCTTCCGTGGCAAAGGGAAAAATACGGATAAGGAATCCAATGCTAAAGAAGAAAGAAAGGAAAAGGAAAAAGCTGAAAATATCTTTGAAAGGTTCAAACACGGTAAAAAACTTAGTACCGATGAACTTTTGCTTTTACAAAAGCATAATATTGGTTAAATATTCCTTAAAATTTAATTAAACATTTTTAAACTGGATTTAAGATATTAAACCTGGTTTAACATACCAATTTATTTTAATATTATTAAAAACAAACTTTTAGTAAATTAATTTCCTCAAAATCTTATATATCTAACTTAAGAGGTTGTTTTGTCAACTTAATTGAAATGATTTTTCATTGAAATGATTTAATGATAAAATATTGGTATAAGATCAGATTAAAATGGAAAATAGTATAATACCAGATTAAAATGGAAAATAAAAAAATTAAAAATGGAAACTCAAATCGAAAAGCAGTTAAGTTAGAAACATGCTATCTTTGTAATCAAGAGTTTGATATTAATAAAGATGATAGTAGTCATTATCATTATGAAAAATATCCTATGTGTGCTAATTGCAGTGAGTACTATGGATTTTTTAATAATGATAAATAATCCTTCATTATTAAAAACTTTTTTAATTAATTAAAAACAGTTTGATAAACAATGATAAAGGTATTGAAATAATTTGAGGCTGTGAAAAATTCAACTGATGAAGATATAATACTTTCTTTAATATTTATACAATTCATCTAAAGCATTTTTAAGAACTTTATAAGATCAATACATTACTAAAAAAAAGATTTTACTTATACCCTACAGTTGAGTAGAAAGTTAAAAATGAATTTATCAGTTGGATTTCCACGACCCAATAATTTTCAAGAAAAATATTGAAAAGAAAATATTATATATTAAAATAATTTATATTTTATAATTAAAGTTTTTATAATGGTTTTGATAAAATTCTTAATATTTTGATAAAATTCTTAATAAATAACTTTTTTTAATTTTAAATATTATTAAAATATATTAATTTAAAATATATTAATCTAAAATTAGTTATATTAATTAAAATTTATTTAAATTATTTAAAATTTAAAATTATGGATTTTTATAAATTAATATTTGAAATTAAATAATTTGATAAAAAAAATTGTTATTCAAAATTTAAGAACTTTTCTACAATGACTATAATTAAAATATATTTATATTATTTAAAATTTAAAATTATGGATTTTTATAATTAATATTTGAAATTAAATAATTTGATAAAAAAGATTTATTATTCAAAATTTAAGAACTTTTCTTAGTGAATATAACTTTTATTTATTTAAATGACATAAATCGTTAAATATAGATCATAGTTCTTACAATGCATTAAAGCTTTTATTTTACTATACTCTCAACTAAGTACCATACTAATATATTATAGAGAAAAGAAAAAATATTAATTAAATACTGAACAGGTCAAACAATGTGGTGAAAATGAAAGAAGTAATTATTTGCGAAAAACCAAGTTCATCAGAAAAAATAGCTAAAGCTTTATCACATAAAGCAAAAAAGGTGAAATACAATAAAAAAGTAAATTATTGGGAAATTGAAGAAAATGACAAAAAGATAACTGTTTTGACAGCAGTTGGACACCTTTATTCATTAACCCCTAAAAACCCAAGAGAAAAAATCTTCTTTGATTTAAAATGGGTTCCTTTATATGATATAGATAAGAATAAAAACTATGTTAAAGATTATATTAATGCAATTAAAAAGTTTTCTAAAGGTGCGGATAGATATATTCATGCTTGCGATTATGATATTGAAGGAACTTTAATTGGATTTAATGCTCTTAAATATGCTTGTGATAGTGATGCTCTTAATAAAGTTCATCGAATGAAGTTTTCCACTTTAACAGAAAAAGATATTAAAAAAAGCTATGAAAACATGATAGAGTTAGACATTAATAAAGTTAACAGTGGAATAGCAAGACATATTTTAGATTTTATATTTGGAGTTAATATCTCTAAAGCATTAATGCAATCTGTTCGTAAGGTTAAATCAAGATATTTAACCTTATCTGCTGGAAGAGTTCAAACTCCCACTTTATCTATTTTAGTTGATAGAGAAAAAGAAATTCAGAAGTTTATCCCAGAACCATATTGGTTAATAAAAGCTTTCTTAGATCATGATATTGTAGCAGATTATTCTAAAGGAAAAATATTTGATAAAAAATGTGGTGAAGAAGTATTTGCTAATTCTAAAAAAGATAGCCTTGCTACTGTTAAAAATGTGAAAATATCAAAAACAAAGAAAAAACCTCCAGTTCCATTTAACTTAGGAGGATTACAATCTGAAGCTTATGCTGCTTTTGGTTTTAGTCCAAAAAGAACACAAGTTGCAGCTCAAAAGCTTTACACTGGAGGATTCACATCTTATCCTCGTACATCATCACAAAAACTTCCAGAATCATTAAATTTACCAGATATACTCAAACAACTCTCTAAAAATTCTGATTATAAGAAACATATTTCTAAATTACCTAAAAAATTAAAGCCTAATGAAGGTAAAAAAACTGATGCTGCTCACCCTGCAATTCATCCTACAGGAATCTTACCATCTAAATTAGATAAAGACGAACTTAAAATATATAATCTTATTGTGTACAGATTTATTAGTATTTTTGGAGAAAGTGCTGAAATTGAAAGCCTGAAAGCAAATTTAGATATTGGTGGTGAAGATTTTACATTTAAAAGAAAAAGAACCGTGTTCTTAGGTTGGTTAGAGTATTATCCTTACTCTAAAATTGAAAATGATGGATTTCCAGATATTAAAAAAGGAGATGAAATTAAGGTCAACAAAATAAAATCTGAACAAAAGGAAACAAAACCTCCTGGAAGATATAATGAAGCATCTCTTGTTAAAGAACTTGAAAAAAGAGAATTAGGAACTAAAGCAACACGTGCAGATATTATTGCTAAATTGTATGATAGAGAATATATTTCAAACAAAAAAATTGAGGTTAATCAGCTTGGAGAGAATATAATTGATATTCTTAAAGAGTATAGTGAAAATATAACCAGTGAAGAATTAACACGATCTTTTGAAAAGGACTTGGATAAAATAATGAATGAAAAAATAACTAAAGATAAAGTTATTGATAATGCAAAAGATGAAATTATCTCTATATTAAAAGATATTGAGAAAAATGAGAAAGAAATAGGTAATGGACTTTATAATGCCTATCAACAAAGCAGAATAATTGGAAAATGTAGTTGTAAAGGAGATTTAGTAATAAAATACTCTCCAAAAAATAAAAGTACCTTCGTTGGTTGTTCTAACTTCCCTGATTGTAAAACAGCTTATCCTTTACCTCGTGGAGCAAATGTTTTAAAATCTAAATGTGAAAAATGTGGTTTACCTATGATCGCATACGGAAGACCAGTTAAAAGATTTTGTTTAGATCCTAAGTGTGGAAGAGATAATGTAAGTTATAATCCTGAAGTTGTTGGTAAATGTCCTGAATGTGGAAATGAATTAATAAAGCATTTAGGAAGATATGGAGAATTTATTGGTTGTTCAGGTTTTCCAAAATGCAGATTTACATCATCTGTTGCTGCTTTAGAATCTAAATTAAATGGTAGTGAATCTAACAAAGAAAAAGTTTAAAACAAACTTAAATAAATTAAAACAAACTTAAAAAATCAACATTATAGTGATTTTAATAAAGTTCTTAATAAATAACTTTTTTAAAATAAATATTATTAAAAAATATTAATTTAAAGTTATTGTTGTTTTGACAAAGTCCTTAATAAATGATTTTTTTAAAGTAAATGTTATTATTATTGATTTTTTTAAAGTAAATATTATTATTATTGATTTTTTTAAAGTAAATATTATTAAAAAATATTAATTTAAAATTAATTATATTAATTAAAATGAGTTTATATTAATTAAAATTTAAAATTATAGATTTTTATAAATTAATATTTAAAATTAAATATAGTAGTTTTGATAAGGTTCATAATAAATAACTTTTTTAAAATAACTATTATTAAAAAATATTAATTTAAAATTAATTATATTAATTAAAATAAATTTATATTAATTAAAACTTAAAATTATAGATTTTAATGAAATAATATTTAAAATTAAATAATTTAATAAAAAAATTTTAATAAAAAAATTTATTATTCAAAATTTAGGAATTTTTTCATAAGAACTTACATTAATTTATAATATTAAAATTTTTTATTTCAGTTAGAAAAATGAAGTTTTCCTGTACTTAAAAACATTGTTTCATGCATTTTAATCCATTAAAAATTATTAGTAAAATGTTAATTTTAAAAATTAGAAACTAAAGATCTTTGATTTTCCTAAGATATCTTCAATGATAAATATTCGATTTTTAGTGAAACTTTTTATTTCGCTTAGAAAAACAAACTTTTCTTTAATTATCTAATTTAAAAATTTAATGAAATTTCAAATCTAAAATGAGGAAAAAATAATGAAAGTCCTATTTTTAAACTTACCATATAAATTTGAAATTAGTAGATCAAGTAGATGGCCTGAAAAGACAAAATCTGGAACTTTGTATTATCCTTATTATTTATCGTATGCTGCAGGTGTATGTCAGTCCAAGAATATTGAAGTAAACTTAGTGGATTGTATAACAAAAAAATATAACCTTGAAGATACATTAAGTGAAATTTCAAATTATGAACCAGACTACATTGTATGTGAAACTACAACATCAACATCATCATATGATTATCAAACATTAAATCAAATCAAGAAAAACTTTCATAGTATTAAAATAATAGTGGGTGGAACACATGCAACAGTTTTACCAGAAGATGTTTTAAGTAAATGTGAAAGTGTATCCTATGTAGTTCGTAAAGAATATGATTATATTATTCCTGAAATTTTATTTAATCAAAATATTGCCAATGTCAAGGGTGTATCCTATAGAGATGGGGATGGGAATATTGTTCATAATGAAGATGCTCCCATTATAGAAGATTTAGATAATATTCCGATGGTTTCTAAGATTTATGAACAATTCTTAAATGTAGAAGATTATAGATATGCGTTTGCTCAAAAACCAATGATTCAAATAGTCAGTGCAAGAGGATGTCCAAATCAATGTAATTTTTGTTCTTATCCTTCAACAATGGGAAATAGATTATTTAGAGCAAGGAGTGTATCTAACTTTGTTGATGAAATCGAACACATTTGCAATAATATGAAATACATAAAGGAAATATTCATCGAAGATGATACATTCACAGTGGATAAAAAAAGAATTGAGAGTATTTGTGATGAAATAATTAAAAGAGGATTAAAACCAATTTGGTCATGTAATACAAGAGTGGATCTTCCATATAATACGATGAAGAAAATGAAAGAAGCTGGTTGTAGATTATTGGTAGTGGGTTATGAATCTGGTTCCCAAAAAGTTTTAGATGAAACAAAAAAAAGCATAACTTTAAAACAATCCCTTGAATTTGCAAAAAACACTAAAATATTAAAAATTAAAGTATTTGGTTGTTTTATGATTGGTTTGAAAGGAGATAACTTAGATACGATTAATGAAACCTACGAATTTGCAAAAAAAGTGTATCCTGACATGTGTTTCTTCCAACAAGCTGTTCCGTTTCCAGGGACTGAATTTTACAATTGGGTAAAAGATAATCACTATCTAATAACTGAAGATTATTCTAAATGGTTAAATAAAGAGGGTTATTTAAATTGTTTAGTTGATTATCCTTATGCAAATCATGAAGAAATTGAGAAAATTCGTGACAATTTAATGAGCAAATACTATTTTTCACCTACATACATTTTTAAAACATTTTTAACTAATTTAGACTGGAATGAACTTAAAAGAGTATGTAGAGGCGGGTTTAATTATATTAATTTCAGACTTAAAAAGAAGTTTAAAAGTGGTAAAAAAGTTTCTTTAAAAAAATTAGAACATGAATAGGATTAACTCACTTTTTAATTTTTCAAATAAATTAATTTTAACTATTCTAAATTCAAAAATAAAAAGACAACAATCCATCTTAAATTATATTGTAGAAACAAGAATCGGAGTTTTTAATATTACATATAAAATTAGTATAATAATGGCTATTTTTAATGTTGAAAAATATTTAAGAAAATCTTTGGATTCTATTATTAACCAAACTATGAATTTAAATGATATAGAAGTTATAATGGTTAATGATGCTTCAACAGATAAAAGTAAGAGTATTATAACAGAATATAGTGAAAAATATGAAAACTTTATAGCTATTCATTTAGATGAAAATATGGGTGGTGCTTATGGTCCTCGTAATATTGGACTTAAAAAAGCTACTGGAAAATATGTGATGTTTTTAGATTCTGATGATAGCTATTTAAATAATGCTTGCCAATTATTACATGATAAGATCGAAAAAAATAATGTGGACATTGTTTTTGGAAGATATTTACGAATTGATCCAGATAAAAACATGATTAAAAAATCTTACACTCCTTATAATGATGAAATATATTTAGAGTATAGTGATGATATTTTTAATCCTAATAACAATATGCCAAGATTTATAAGATTTTTTTGGAAAAGAATTGTTGCTAAAATGATTTATGGCAGAAAAATAAATGGAAAATTTAAAGAGATCAAAATAAATTGCTTACTAAAAGATCCTACAATATTGAAGATATTACCTTCAATTTGGACAAAGATATTTAAAAGAGAACTAATAGAAAAATACAATATAGAATTTCCATCATTTATTTCAGGAGAAGATTTGAATTTTATAATTGAATACTATTTTAATACAAATAAGATTTTATTTTTAAACAATGATGTGATTTGCAAACATTTCATAAGAGATAAAAAAGATGATAAATCAATCACAAAAAAAATAAGTTTTAAACTAATTCATGATTCATTGAAAGCATACTCTGCATGTTCTGATTTATGCAATGAATACAATTTCAAAAAAACATATATTTTATTAAATCCTTTTTTATTAAATTGGATAATAATATTCTTAAGTTATAATGGGAATATTAAACAGAATAAAATACTTTTAGATGAAGTAAAGGATATGAAAAAAGAATATAAATCTAATTTAATAGGAAATTTACTTTTCAGTTCAATGATTGTATTAATAAAACTATCAAATCTTAAAAAAAATTTAAATAAAAAAGTTAATTAAATACAATGAAAATAAAAAAAAATTAGAAATCTTCTTCTACAGATTCTTCTACACCATATAATTTCTCTGCTTTTCTTGATTTAATAAATCTAAATAAACCTATAAAACCTGCAACAAAAATCAAAACTGCACTAAATTCAGGTGAACTCATAGCTATTATAGAACCTATACCAGCTATAATTAAAATTACAGACATTATTTTCTCATTTTTAAAATAAAATGTTGAAGCAACGATAGCTAAAATAGATAAAATCAATACAGCAACTATTACAGGATTTAAAAAGATTTGGGATAATCCTTCTGTACCTGACGCTTGTATCATCATTAATAAATAACCAAAAACTTGAGTGAAAGCACTGATCCCACCAACAAGACCTAAAACTCTTAAAATTACAGTTGTTTGGTCATTATTTGATTCTGCATTAACCATTAAAAAACCTCCTATTCATTTTTAAATAAATTTTTATTATAAAAAATATTTTTAATCTTTATTTATAAATCAAATTTTTCATTATAAATCAAATTTTTATATAATTTTATAACTTTAATAGATTTAAAATATAATATATAAATACTTTGTTATTATTAAGTAAATTTTTATGCAGTTTTTTAAAATTTTCTTACCTCTATTCATAAATGAAAGCAATTTTTTCCAAAACCTCCATAACACTCCAATATTATCAAACTAAAATATTCTTAAAACTTTTGACATCCCCTTATTTTTTATAATCAATTCATTTGATTTTAATTAATAATATATTATCCATTTTTAAAAATATTTAATTGTTACAATTTATTGTGAATTCAATTAATTTTTTAATAAATATAGTACATCTCTCCAAAACTATTATAACTATATTATTAATAGATATTAATAAATATTATTAAAATTATAGATATTATATTAAAATTATAGATTTTTATAAGGATATATTTGAAATTAAATAATTTAATAAAAAAAATTCATTGTTCAAAATTTAAGAACTTTTCCATACGGATTATATATTTTAATTTTATTTGATAATAGTTTTTGATAAAGTATTACATTTTTTAATTTATCATACTATTTCTTTATTTATTTTTTAATCAATTAAAAATTATTTAAATCTATTTTATGGATTATTTGTTTATTTATTTAAATTTTAAACATTTTAATATCTTTTGTTAATTTATTAATAAGAAAAACACGATTATTATTTTTTAATGAATTATTACATTTTAAAAAACAAGATATTATATTGCATATTTTTTGTTTTTAAACAACTTTTAACTATATTTAATATTATTCCTGATTTATTTAATCTTATTTTATGTTTTTAATAAATATTTTCATTAAAAAATTTTAGAAGTATTTATATAGGTATTACTATTTAATAAATAAATAGTCATTATAGTAAGTTGTTGGAAATATATTATACCCTAATACAACTATCAATCATATATCTAAAACTTCGCTAAAAACAGATTCGATTCAAAGTTGAATAAAGTCATCACAGCCATTTTTGAAACAAAATATGCTCCATGCAACTTATTATCAATGATTTACTACTTATTTAATATTAATTTTATTATTTAAAAATAAAAATAGTTAAATAAACAAAAGAGTCGATGCAAAAAGCTCTGATTTTAAATTCAAAAGATTTAAGTATGTTTATTTTAATTAAATAGAATTCAAATTTTAATTTATATGATATTAATTCTATTTAAGATATTAATTCTATTTAAGATATTAATTCTATTTAAAATATTAATTCTATTTAAGATATTAATTCTATTTAAAATATTAATTCTATTTAAGATATTAATTCTATTTAAGATATTAATTCTATTTAAGATATTAATTCTATTTAAAAATTTGAAAGTATTTAGGTTATAAATTTAAATTTAAACAAATTATTTATTGTACTTTCCAAAATTATCATGAAATAACTATTAGAATAAGTTAAACATCAACTCAACTATCTTGGATTTTTCATGAAAATCAGATACCTTGGTAGGAAACTTGAATTTTGGCAAATCATTGTTTTAAACTATCTTTTAAATTTAATTTTTTTAATTAAATTTCTTATTCTTAAATAATTAAAATAAAACATTTAAAATTCTTATTCTTAAATAATTAAAATAAAAGATTTAAATTTTATAATGAATTCAATAAAATCCTTAATAAGTAACTTTTTCAAAAATAATTATTATTAAAAAATATTAATTAAAAATTATTTATATTAATTAAAAATTATTTATATTAATTTAAAATTAGTTATATTAATTAAAATAAATTTATATTAATTAAGATTTAAAATTATGGACTTTTATAAAATGATATTCAAAATTAAATAAGTTGATAAAAAAATTATTATTTCAAAATTTAAGAACTTTTCCATAAGGAATATATCACTTCCATAATGACTATAACAATATTTTAATCTATTTATCTACAATATTTTTAATAATTTAATAATAATTTAATCATAATCATTAAATAAGATAATTTATTTATATTAATAAAAGATAATTAAAAACATGGTTGAATATATTAAACATCCCTTGCTTATAGCAAATACTGTTGAGTCAAGAATTTATCAACAAGTTTTAGCTGCAGATGTTTTAAAAAAAGGGAACACTATGATTGTTGCTCCTACTGCTTTGGGAAAAACTATCATTGCTGTTCTTTTAGCTGCAGATAGATTAAATAAATTTAAAAACTCGAAAATACTTGTTTTAGCACCAAGCAAACCACTTACAATCCAACATGAAGAGAGTTTTAGAACTTTCTTAAGCACTTCTTCTACTTCAATTACTGGTGCTATAAAAACAGATGATAGAGAAAACCGTTGGGATGAATCTCAAATTATTTGTGCAACTCCACAAACTGTTGAATCAGACCTTCTAAATAGAAGATATTCTTTAAAAGATATTTCACTCGTTGTTTTTGATGAATGTCATCATGCTGTTGGGTCTTATGCTTATGTCTATTTAGCTGCCCGTTATATGAATGAAGGAAAAATTCCCCTAATTCTTGGTTTAACAGCATCGCCTGGTTCTGATAGTGAAAAGATTAAGAGTGTGTGTGAAAATCTTTATATTGAAAACATAGCCATTAAAACTGAGGAAGATCTGGATGTTAAACCTTATTTTAATCCAATTGAAATTGATTGGATTAAGGTTAAAATGAGTAAAGAATTAAACAAAATTAAAGAACATCTTGATAAGGCATTAACACATAGATTAAAAATGCTTAAAAACTTAGGTGTAATATCCACAATCTCATTAGGTAAAAAAGATATATTAAAAGTAAGAGGTCAGGTTCAAAATAGAATAGCTCGAATGGTTGCTCCTCCAAAAGAATGTTACAGAGCAATATCTTTAATAACTGCAGTTATTAATATTCAGCATTCTCTTGAACTTTTAGAGACTCAAGGAATAAATCCTGTTAATAAATACTTTGAAAAATTAAGAATGAAAACTACAAAAGCAGCAAAAAGTCTACTTGCTGATCCTGATTTTAATACTGCTGTTAGACTTACAAGACAATCCATTAAACATGGTTGGGAACATCCTAAGCTTAAAAAGTTAATTGACATCTTAAAAGAAGAATTGGATATTGAAAATAATCAAATTAATAACCCAAAAATTATTGTTTTTACTCAATTTAGAGATACTTTAAATATGATTTATGAAAAATGTGAGGAGGAAGGAATTAATTCTGTAAAATTTTTTGGACAAGGGATAAGTAATGGAGAAAAAGGTCTTAGCCAAAAAGAACAGAAACAAATAATTAAATCTTTTAGGGTTGGAAATCATGATGTTTTAATCTCAACAAGTGTTGCTGAAGAAGGTATTGATATTCCTTCAGTGGATTTAGTAGTTTTATATGAACCCGTCCCATCTGAAATTAGAATGATACAAAGAAGAGGTCGAACTGGTAGAAAAAATCAGGGAAAAATGAAAGTTTTAATTACAGAAGGGACAAGAGATGAAGGATACTATTGGTCAAGCCATAGAAAAGAAAAGAAAATGAAAACTCAACTTATTAATGTTTTTAAAGATATAAATTTTGATGAGTTAAAACCTGTTAAATCCAAAATTATTGAAAGAAAGGATAATGATATTAAAAAAATTCTCAATGAGGACAATGAAAAAGAAAATTCAGCTAAAAAAAATGAGGTTGTTGTCTATGCTGATTCAAGAGAAAGTAATTCTAAGGTTTTAAGGGCTTTAGATACTTTATCAGTTGAAGTTCAGATTAGAACCATGGCTGTTGGTGATTATCAAGTTAGTGATGATGTAGCAATTGAAAGAAAAACAGCTAAGGATTTCATTGATTCAATTGTAGATAAAAGATTGTATAAACAGGCAAGATTAATGAAAGAAGAATTTAAAAAGCCAGTTATTATACTTGAAGGTGATGACTTTTACTCTGGATTTCTAAATCCCAATGCTATTAGAGGTTCAATGGCTTCAATTGCTATTGATTTTGGAATTCCTATAATTCCTACAAGAAACCATGATGATACTGCAGCTATGATAAAAAGAATAGCTATTAGAGAACAAGGAGATAATGAAAGAATTGAAGTGCAAATTAGGACAGAAAAGAAGCCTATAAATACATGGGAACAACAGCTATTCATTATAGAATCTCTTCCTCATATTGGACCTGTCACTGCAAAAAAATTATTAGAAAAGTTTGCAACGGTTCAAAATATTATAAATGCTACAGAACCCCAATTACAAGAAGTTGATGGGATTGGAAAAAAAACTGCTAAAGATATTTGTTCTCTTTTAAGTAAAAAATATCTTTACTTCAAGGATGAAAATGAAAATAAAAAATTAGTTTAGATATTTATTTCCATTATATGAGTTTGTATTTCCATTATATGAGTTTGTATTTCCATTATATGAGTTTGTATTTCCATTATATGAGTTTGTATTTCCATTATATGAGTTTGTATTTCCATTATA
>JAITPS010000264.1 GCA_031289325.1 Candidatus Methanovirga meridionalis | reverse complement strand
TATAATTTTAAATTTTAAATAATATAAATTTATTTTAATTAATATAAATAATTTTAAATCAATATTTTTTAATAATATCTATTTTTAAAAAAGTTATTTATTAAGAACTTTATCAAACCAACTATAATATCTTAATAATATTTATTTTTAAAAAAATTACTTATTAATAATTATTGAATCCATTATAAAATAAACCAATAAAAATGAAAAAATATATACAATAAAAGTATAAATAAATCATGGATTAATAATATAATAATCATACATTTTAATAAATCATTAAAAAGCTTAAAGTTAAACCATGAAGATTGGAGTATTAGGTGGAACAAAGGGACTTGGAAAAACAATAGCTATTTTTTTAGATAAAGAAGGCTTTGATGTGACTATAACTGGTCGTGACCTTAAAGTAGGTCATGAAGTTTCTAAAGAACTTGGGATTAGATACAGTAATAATAACAGAAAAATTGCTTCTTTAAGTGATATTGTGATAGTTTCAGTTCCTATTGATGCTGTGTGTGATGTTATAATAGAAATAGCTAATTGCTTAAAACCAGGGTCTTTGATTTTGGATGTTGCTTCTGTAAAAGAAAAGCCATTTGAAGTCATGAAAAAACATATTCCTAATAATGTTGAGTTTATTCCAACCCATCCTATTTTTGGTTCAAGAATTAGATCATTTGAGGGTCAAGTTATTGCTTTAACACCTGAAAATAAAGGAAAATGGTATGGAAAAATCATTAAATTTTTAAATAAACATAAAGTTAGGATTTTAGAAGTAAGTCCAAAAGAACACGATAAAATGATGAGTATTGTTCAGATTTTAACTCATTTTTCATATATTTCCACTGCTTCAGCTATTTCAAAACTTGGAGTGGATATTGAAACTACACGAAATTTTGCAAGTCCTGTTTACAATCTCATGATTGATATTATTGGAAGAATCACATCACAAAATCCTTATCTTACCTATTCTATTCAAAAAGAAAATGAGTATGGGGAAACAGTTAGATATGTATTTTCAAAATCTGTAAATGAAATAAATGAGACCATATCCAATAATAATGAAAATGAATTTGTTGAAATTATTAATAAAGCAATTAAGAACATGGATGACATTCCATCTGCTTTAGGAAGGAGTGATAAAGCAGTCGATTCACTCACTCGTGAATTATCCTATCTTAAAAATTTTATTAATCAAGAGGTGGCTGTTAGAGATATTTATTCTAATAAAGTTCATTTTGGTATTTTAAATGAGATTAATCCCGACTTTATTATTTTAGAAAATTCAAATTCATCAACACATACAAGGTTAAAATTAGTTAATATTGATGTTTTATATGATAGTGAATTTATAGAATGGAAAATTAATAATTTACCCTCAAAAATTTATAAAATCAACACTACATTCTCTAAAAATTCAAAGCCAACTGTTATAAAGGAAACCATTGAAAAAATACCTGATATTATTGATGTTAAGATAGATGGTGTTTATAGTGCTTATCAAGTGGATGAGAATATGATCCATATAACTTTTTCTATTAAAACATTTAATAAAAAATCATTGAAGAAAGTTAACACTCTTTTAGAAGGATTTGGAGCTATTATTAATTAAAAATTATTTTATTTATTATTTTTTAAAATGTTTAGTTATAATTAACCCACTAAAGTTCTTAAGAGCCTATGACATGATATAGTTTGAAAAGTAACATTTATGTTATTAAATTTTTAATAGATCTAATGTTATTTAATTTTCATTTTATTAATTATTAAATTTTTAATAATTTTTAATAAATCTAATGTTATTTAATTTTCATTTTATTAATTATTAAATTTAAAATATATTGGTTTTAATAAAGTTCTTAATAAATAATTTTTTTAAAAATAAATACTATTAAAATATATTTATTTAAAATTAATTATATTCGTTAAAATAAGTTTATATTCTTTAAAATTTAAAATTATAGATTTTATAAATTAATATTTAAAATTAAATAATTTAACAAAGAATAATAATTTAACAAAGAAAATTATCATCCAAAGCTTAAGAACTTTTCCAAAATGACCATAGTTCCAAAATGACCATAGTTGAGAATTCGTGAACTTCAATATTGATTAATATTATCTAATTTTAGATGAACTTTATTAAATATTATTTTCCCATTATCTTGTTTTGATATTTACTAATTATAAAATTAGAAACTATGGTTGTAATTAAAATTAACATTATAAGAACTGTTGCAGTTCCATAAGCATTTTCAAGTGATGTTCCTTCAGTTGCTAACATATACAGATGTAGAGGAAGTGGTCTGCCTGGATCGAAAATAGATATTGGGGTCTGAAATGATGCACCAACTGAATACATTACTGCTGCTGCTTCTGAAATAGCTCTTGATAAACCAAGAATAACCCCTGTGACTATTCCTGGAATAGCTGCTGGTAAAACAACCCTATAAACTGTCTGCCACTTACTTGCTCCTAATCCATAACTTCCTTCTTTATATGAATTAGGGATTGATGATATTGCAACTTCTGAAACTTGAAAAATCGTAGGGAGTGACATAATAGCTAAAACCAAACCTCCTGATAAAATTGACCAACCCAAGTGAAGAAAAACAACAAAAAACACCATTCCAAAAAGTCCAAAAACAATCGATGGTATCGATGCCAAAATTTCAGCTCCAAATCGGATAATATCTACTATTTTACTTTTTTTTGAGTATTCAGCAATGTATGTTGCAGCACCTATCCCCAAAGGAGTAGCTATCACTCCAGCCACTAAAGTAACATATAAACTTGAAACAATCATTGGAAATATTCCACCAGATTTTCCAGAATCAACAGGAGTAGAAAGTAAAAATTCTAAGTTAACAACGGGAATTCCTTTAAAAAGAATATAACCTATGATAACTACCAATATTAGAATGACAATAGCTATTGAAATTATGAAAACTATATTCATTATTTTCTGAGCTAATTTTGGAGATATTATTTTACTAAAATTCATTTTTAACACTTTAAATGATAATGTTAAGCACTACTAAGGTCTATTTTATATTTGTTTTGTATATATTTTGCAATGATTAAAAGTGTGATTATTATTAAAAATAGTATAATTGCAGATGCAAATAATGCTTGATAATGAATATTTACTGCATATCCCATTTCTAAGGCTATATTTGAGGTTATAGTTCGCATTGGTTCAAGAATAGAGTTTGGAATTTCAGCAACATTACCTGCAACCATCATAACAGCTAATGTTTCTCCAATTGCTCTTCCCATACCAAGAATAATGGCTGTTACTATTCCAGGGGAAGCTGCTGGAACAATAATATTTTTTATTGTTTGCCAGTGTGTAGCTCCTAAACCTAATGATGCCTCTTTGTATTCTTTAGGAACAGCCCGTAATGAATCTTGAGAAACAGATATAATGGTTGGTAATATCATTACAGCTAATATTAAAGATGCTGTAAATAGACTAAATCCTGTTCCCCCAAAAACTTCTCTCACAAATCGCACCAAAATTGTCAATCCAAAAAACCCATAAACAACAGATGGAATTCCTGATAAGGTTTCAATAGCTGGTTTTAAAATTCGTCGTATACTTTCAGGAGCTATTTCTGCCATGAAAATAGCTGAAAGTAAGGATAATGGAACAGCCATGATGAGTGCAAGAACTGTAACATATATGGAACACACCGTCATAGGTAATACTCCAAATTCATTATCTGAAGGAACCCAATTTAAACCAAAGATAAATTTAAAAAAACCTATCTTAAAGACAGCTGGAAGACCTTCCATTAAAATAAAAAATATTATTACTAAACTTACAACAACAGAAAAAATAGCTGTTATGAATAATCCTTTTTCTATTAAAAATTCAGATACTTTATTATTAACCATGAAAAACTTATTCCTATATTATTATAATAAACTGATAAACATTTTTAAAATTATTAATTATTTATAAAATATATTATTTTTAAATTAATAAGTGTTTATTTTATTTTTAAACTAATAATTGTTTATATAATATATTTATTTTGTGGTTTAAAAAACTATAAAATATTAATTAATAGTTTATTTATCAATGTATTTCGCATAAAATCCATCTGTATCAGCATAAATAGTTTTAAATCCATATTCTTCAGCTTTTTTAATAGTATTTTGAATATAATTTCTTCCCCAAGCCGTGATTGATTCTGCACACTCAAATGAGTACCATCTGAATCTCGAAAATCCATAAATTCCATACATAGTGTTTGCAAGTCTTTTCAATGCTTGTTGCTGAACATCCAATGCCTTTTTCTCAGTTTCATCTTTAGAATTTTTTATTCGTTTTTTAATTTTAATTCTTTCATTTAAAATATTTCCTATAACTGAAGGAATGAAACCAATAGGTTTTTTTGCAAACTTATGATTATAGGATGGAGCTATGTTAAAATTATCACTGTTTGGATTTTCATCTTTAATTTGTTTTGATACAATATTTTTAACATATTTTCCATTTGAAAGTTTTTTTAATAGAACATCAGGAGAAATATTTTTTGAAATAATGATACTTGGATACAAACTTCTAAAGTCAAATTGGACAATATTTTCATGCAATCCTTTTTCTGGTTCTTTAACGTATCCCCCTACATTTTTTTCTCTTGAAGAAACTTGACCTCCACCAGGTTTATTTGGAACCACTTCATTGTATTCATAAGCCTTGCGTACTAAATACCATTCAGCTTGTTGACCTGTTGCCATACGTGTTATATCAAAAAATAGCTGCCCTACAATTCGTGTGAGTTCTAAAACTAAAGGTAAAGTCATTTTAGCTATTTTTAAAGTGGATATAACATCATCAAGAGCATAATGAAGCAAATTTTTAAGTTCTTCACCTTCATTATCCCAATACTCCCATATTTTATCTCCAGGGACATCGATTTTTTCTTCATTAAAAAGTTCAAAATAGACTCGTTCTAATGTATAACGATTCAAACTAATATATCGTCTCATCAACAAATATAAATCAATGTGAATAAGTCCTTTAAATCCAGCTGCTTTAGAGTAACCCCTATTTAAAAAATTTAGTTTCGAACCTTCCCAACCTAAATCAATGTCAATACCATGAATTTTAGCTCTATCTCTAAGATAAGGGAAATCAAAGTTATCAGAGTTATAACCTACAATAATATCTATATCATTTTCTTTAACAGTTTTAATAAAAGATTTAATTATCTCTTCTTCAGAATCTACCTTTTCAACAAAATCCAAATCTTCAGTTTTAGTTGATATTACCTTATTAATGCCTGTGTTTGTTGATATTCCCAATATAATAATTTCATCCCTTTTAGAGTTTGGCATTCCATCTGGATTTCTAACTTCTAAATCAAAACTTAAAATTTTAAAATCAATATTATCTGATTCTAATGGTTGAGGAGGGGAATTTAATTTAAATATTTCTAAATTATCACTATTTTCTATATTTAAAAATGAAGATTCAATTTCACCATTTAATTCTATCATGGACATAGGAAATATGTTGTTGTTAATTAAATATCTACGATAAAATGGAATATCATATTCCTTAATATCATTTACAGACCTAAATTTTCTAATTTCATCTCTAAACTTAGGAACATCTTGAGGATGATAAAATGTAACTTTTAAAAACTGAGACTCCACTTGAAAATCTTTTTTATTAACAATTTCAATAGATTTAATATCTAATTCATATATCTCCTTTTTAGCTATTTCAATATCATTTGCAATGACATAAATGTAAGGTTGAAAGTCAAAATCCAAAGCCATAATAGTTTTTTTATTATTTTTTTCTTTTTCCTTCCCAAAAAGACGAATAACAGGTTTTTCATTATACGTTACATAATCAACATCAAAAAGGATAATTTCTCTTTTTTCCATTTTAAATTTCCTATTTTCACTTATAAACTTGCTTAATGTTTATTCACAATAGATATTCAGAATAGATAATTTTCAATTTAATTTATACAATAGCTTATTTTTTACTTATATACAATTTTCAACTCTTAAATAAAGAAAAACTTCGTTTTCTAATCAAATAAAAAATTTTAATAAAAAAAATTATAAATTTTCTAACTTTAAAAACTAAAATTTTTAAAATAAAGAAAAATATAAATTTTCTAACTTTAAAAAATAGAAAATTTTTAAAATAAAGAAAATATCTATTTTATAGTAGTTTTGATAAAGTTTTTAATAAATAATTTTTTAATAAATAATTTTTTTAAAAATAAATATTATTAAAATATATTGATTTAAAATTAATTATATTATCTAAAATTTATTTATATTTTCTAAAATTTATTTATATTATTTAAAATTTATTTATATTATTTAAAATTTATTTATATTATTTAAAATTTATTTATATTATTTAAAATTTATTTATATTATTTAAAATATACTTATATTTTCTAAAATTTATTTATATTATTTAAAATTTATTTATATTATTTAAAATTTATTTATATTATTTAAAATTTATTTATATTATCTAAAATATACTTATATTATTTAAAATATACTTATATTTTCTTTTAAAATATACTTATATTTTCTAAAATTTATTTATATTATCTAAAATATACTTATATTATTTAAAATATATTTATATTATTTAAAATTTAAAATTATAAATTTTTATGAAGTAATATTTAAAATTAAATAATTTATTTAAAATCAAATAATTTAATAAAAAAAGTTATCATCCAAATTTAAGAACTTTTCCAAAAGGAATATATTTAAGTTTTAATATTATAAAATCAATGCTGTCAACTTAAGAATTTTTGATTAAAATTTCTACTAAAATCTTGTTTATAAAAGTTCCATTTTTAATTTCAATCCAAGTTTAAAAAAATAATTTTCTTAAGTTGATAGCTATTGTTAGTATAAGTATATATTATATTAATTATAAATAAATATTGTTTAATTGATTTTATTTAAGAAAATAAAAAAAATAATAATGAAAAATAATAATGAAAAATATAATGTTTTATTTGAATTATACCATAAAACAATCTACTATTTGCACAAATTCACTATTTGCACAAATTCTTTTAAATTTATCTTTAAAATCTATTTATGTTAAAATTTGAGGATTTTATAAAAATAAAGATTAATATATTTGCAAATTGTTAGAAAAATTTGCTAAAAGAATATGATACTAAACTTTATATATTAATTTAGATATTAACTTTACATATTAATTTATAGATATTTTTTATTAATTCAAATATTATTTAATGGTGTTTAAATGGGTATTGAAAAGCGAGAAATAATTATTTATGTGATTATAATCATTGTTGGATTAATAGCTGCTGAACATTTGAATGTGGTTATTTCAGGAAGTATGGAGCCTCTAATGTATCGAGGAGACATTGTTGGAATTGAGAAAGTGAACTTTTTAGGATTTCATGAATTTGATCCAGAAGATGTAAAAATAGGTGATGTCGTTGTTTACAATGGTGAATGGTTCCCAGGTCCAATTATTCATAGAGTTATTAATATCACTGAAGAAAATGGAACAAAACTATTTACTATAAAAGGAGATAACAATCCAGTTCATGATCCTTTACCTGTCAGACCAGATGAAATTGTTGCAAGAGTCATAACTATTGGAGATCATCCATTTATAATCCCTAAAATTGGATATATAACAATTTATCTTAAAGGTTTCTGGTATCAATTATTTGGTATAAATGAAGAATACTAACTTAAACTTAATCTAATCCGTAGATATTAATTCAAATATTATTTAATGGTGTTTAAATGGGTATTAAAAAGCGAGAAATAATTATTTATGCGATTATAATCATTTTTGGCTTAATACTTACTCAACACTTAAGTGTAGTTATTTCAGGAAGTATGGAATCTCTAATGTATCGAGGAGACATTGTTGGACTTGAGAAAGTGAACTTTTTAGGGTTTCATGAATTTGATCCAGAAGATGTAAAAATAGGTGATGTCGTTGTTTACAATCCTGAATGGTTTCCAAATCTAATTATTCATAGGGTTATTAATATTACTGAAAAAAATGGAACAAAACTATTTACTATAAAAGGAGATAACAATCCAGTTCATGATCCTTTACCTGTCAGACCAGATCAGATTGTTGCAAGAGTCATAACTATTGCTGATCATCCATTTATAATACCTAAAATTGGATATGCGGCAATTTATATTCAAGAGTTCTGGCATCAATTAATTGACATACATGAAGAATACTAAGTTAAACTTAATTTAATCTCAATCTATTGATTCAAATATCGTGTAATAATCTTTAAATAGATATTAAAAAGCAAGAAATACTTACTTATGTAATTATAATCCTTGTTGGATTAATAACTACTCAACACTTATATTATTTAAAATCTAAAATTATAGATTTTCATATTTAAAATTATAGATTTTCATGAAACAATATTTTAAATTAAATATATTGAGTTTGATAAAGTTCTTAATAAATAACTTTTTTAAAAATAAATATTATTAAAAAATATTAATTTAAAATTAGTTATATTAATCAAATTATGTTTATATATGTTTGTAATAAAAAATGTTTGTAATTAATCATTTATTTTAAATATCTTATTGTTGAAAATTTATTTTCAACTCATGAGAATACATTCACCTGTTTAAAAATTTCAAATTAATATCAAATTAATTTTTTAAATAATAATTTTTATCTTTTTATTTTTAAAAACAATAACAAGATGTCTGAAAAGTATAAAAAATTAATGGAATTTCCATGATTATTTAGTATAATTCACAGTTAAATATCATATATTTTTCAAAAGTACAAATTTTTTGAAAGATAATTATTAAAATAAAGTTTCATGATCTTCAAATCAAAGAATAACAGTTTTTAAACAATTAAAATTCAAAGTAAAATTCTTAGTTGATGCAAATAGCTTTGATTTTAAATTCAGAAGATTTAAAAATGTTTATTTTAATTAAATAGAATTCAAATTTTAATTTACACTGTATTGATTCTATTTAAAAATTTGGAAGTATTAAAGTTATAATTTTGAATTTAAATAAATTATCTATTGTACTTTTCAAAATTATCATGAAATAGTTCTTAAAATAAGTTAAACATCA
>JAITPS010000210.1 GCA_031289325.1 Candidatus Methanovirga meridionalis | reverse complement strand
TCTTTTTTAATCTTTTTTAATCTTTTTTAATCTTTTTTAATCTTTTTTAATCTTTTTTAATCTTTTTTAATCTTTTTTAATCTTTTTTAATCTTTTTTAATCTTTTTTAATCTTTTTTGTTTTTTCTAATTTAATAGCTATTATTTTTAAAATTAGATTATATTTTTCCTAAAAACGTATATTATTTTTATATTTTATTTATTATTTGTTCATTATTTATTTATATTAATTTTATATAATTAAATATTTTGAAAGAATAAGAAATTTAATTAATTTGTATGTATTAAATAATGTTTTTAATACAGAAAATCAAAGATTTATTATTGAAGATAACTTAGGAAAATTTAAGATTTCCAGTTTCTAATTGAAGAAATTCAATACTGAAGTTTTTAAAAATGACATAATTATTAAATTTTTAATTAAAAAAGTTATAGTTATAAAAGTTATAGCTATTATTTATTAAATATTTAATTAAAGAAATTATAGCTATTATTTATTAAATATTTAATTAAAGAAATTATAGCATTATTTATTAAATATTTAATTAAAGAAATTATAGCTATTATTTTTAAATAGGTGAATAAATTTTCCTAAGTTGAAAATAAATTTTCAACAATAATATATTTAAAATAAATTATTATAACATTTTGATAAAATTCTTAATAAATAATTTTTTAAAAATTAAATATTATCAAAATATATTTATTTAAAATTAATTATATTAATTAAAATAAGTTTATATTATTTAAAATTTAAAATTATAGATTTTTATAGATTAATATTTAAAATTAAATAATTTTTAAGATTAAATAATTTAATAAAAAAAATTTATCATTCAAAATTTAAGAAATTTACATTAATGACTATAATTAAAAACATTTTTATAAGATTATAATTAAAAACATTTTTTTAAGATTATAATTAAAAACATTTTTTCCATAACTATAAAATAAAATATGAATGAAATTAATAGGATTAGGAAGAATAAGGAATTTAAAATTTCAAAAGTTTAGATTCCTATTTGGGAGAGTGTAAACTTTTGTGGAGTTTTATCAATATTTGAGGTTTTTTATATATAAAAATCTATAAAAATCCAAAATTTACAAAACATCCACATTTTTGACATCTCCTTTTTGGAAAAGTTTATAAACATTGGATTAGAAATATTGTTTGCTTTTTATTAAATTTGTAATTTAAAAAAATCATGGTAGTTCTATTAATTAACTATTGTACTAATTTAAGAGTGTTATTAATCATATAATATGTTTTTAAAATTAATTAAATCATGACTTAAAAAATTAAGAGGATGTAAAATGTATGTTGTAATCATGGGTGCTGGGCGTGTTGGAATTGCTCTTGCTGAACTTTTAATAGAAAATAGATATGATGTAACCATCATTGAAAGTAAAGAAGGTGAATGTAGTAAAGCAGCCATGGAACTTGATGCTATGGTAATATGTGGAACTGGTACTGATTCAAAAATTTTAGAAGAAGCCAACATAAGTGAAGCAGATTTTTTTGTAGCCGCAACAGGAAGTGATGATACCAATCTATTATCCTCTGTTTTAGCTAAAAAATATGGTACAGCTAAAGTAATATCTCGTGTAAGTAATTTAGAGCATGAAGAGGCATTTAAAGAAGTTGGAATCGATAAAGTTATAAGTCCTGAGTTAACAGCAGCAGGCTTTCTTGAAAAAGTTATAAGTCGTCCTAATGTAGCTGATTTAACCATGTTTGGTAAAGGAGATGCTGAAATTTTTGATATGGAAATAACCAATGAAAAACTCAATGGAAAAAGAATAGCTGAAGTTTCACCAACGGATGATTATATTATAATAGCTATTTATCATGCTGGGAAACTTAAAATACCTAAACCAGATGATGTTTTAAATACAGGGAATAAATTATCAATTTTAGTTAAAAAAGGAACGTTTAAAAAAACATCTAAGGTTTTCACTGGAACAACAATTTTAAAATAAGAATAAATAATATATTTCTACTACTTTAACATGATTGGTTAAGATTAAACTTTATCAAAAAAATCTGGGTCAGCTTTATCTAACCATTCATTAACTATTTTCACTGCACAATAGCTTCCACACATTGTACAAGTATCAGGATCTTCAGGTGGTCTGTTTTCTCTTATTTTTCGAGCATCAGCTGGACAAATAGCTGATTGGTATTGTTCTTCCCAATTTAATTTTTTCCTTGCATTTGCCATTTTTAGATCCTTTTCACCATTATGAATTCCTTTTGCCATATCCCCAACATAAGCTCCTATTCTTGTAGCTATTAGACCAGTTTTCACATCTTCAGGACTTGGAAGAGCTAAATGTTCTGCTGGTGTAACATAGCATATAAAGTCTGCTCCTGCCTTAGCTGAAGCTGCAGCCCCAATTGCAGAAGAAATATGATCATAACCTGGAGATATATCAGTAACAAGAGGACCTAACATATAAAATGGGGCTTGACCACAAAGTTTCTTCTGAATAGTCACATTTGCAGGAATTTCATTTAATGGAATATGACCTGGTCCTTCAATCATTGCTTGAACATTAGCTTCACGAGCTTTATCAACCAACTCACCAAGAATAATTAATTCTTGAACTTGAGCCCTATCAGTAGAATCAGCTATTGCACCAGCTCTCATAGCATTAGCAAGTGAAAGCACAACATCGTATTCTTTAGCTATTTCAAGAATATAATCAAAGTTCAGATACAATGGATTTTCTCTTTCATTTTCAACAATCCATGCAGATATAAATGCTCCACCACGAGATACAAGCCCACCTTTTCTACCTTGTCTTTTAAGTCGAGCTAAAGTTTCTATATTCACACTACAATGAATAGCCATAAAGTCTATACCATCTTTGGCTTGTTTTTCGATATTTTTAAACATATCATCTTCATTCATTTCAATAGAAGAACCAGTTTTCCTTATGGTTTCAATAGCTGTTTGGTATATTGGAACACTTCCAACAGGAAGAGGTGACATTTTTATTATTCTTCTTCTTATTTCATCTAAATCTCCACCTATACTAAGTTCCATAAGAGTATCCGCACCATTTTCAATAGCTATTTTAGCTTTCAACTCTTCTTCATCAAAATTTATTATGTCTGTGGATGTTCCTATTGTTGCATTAACTTTTGTTCGTAGTCCTGCTCCAATACCACATGGTTCAATATCTCTATTATGGTTTGCTGGAATTACAATCCTACCTTTTGCTACTGAATTTTTAATAAACTCTTCTGAAAGATTTTCATTCCGAGCAACGACTTTCATTTCATCGGTAATGATTCCTTTATTTGCTTTTTTCATTTGTGTCATATTAATCACATAAACTTTATTTTAGTCATTATTAATTCATTTTATTGTGAATCTAAGATATATTTATCATAGAATAATAATATAAATTCATTATTTTAATAAATTCATTATTTTAAATTTCGAATAAATAATTAAAATTATTTAATTTAATAATTTTCTTATTCATTTATAGTGGTTTTGATAAAGTTCTTAATAAATAACTTTTTTTAAAAATAAACAACCTTTTTTTTAAAGTTAAATAACTTTTTTTTAAAATAAATAACCTTTTTTAAAATTAAATATTATTAAAAAATATTAATTTAAAATTATTTATATTACTCAAAATATATTTATATTAGTTAAAATATATTTATATTATTTTAAACTTAAAATTATAGATTTTAATGAAATAATATTTAAAATTATATAAATAAAAAAATTCACTATTTTAAAATTAAATAACTTT